>DASYSI010000074.1:0-4756 GCA_036003485.1 Burkholderiales bacterium
TGTGTTTGTCTTCGCTGATCCAGGCGTCACCGTATATCCGTTCCGGCAAGCTGCGCGCGCTTGCGACGAGCGGCGCCAAGCGCAGTGCCATCCTGCCGGACGTACCAACCATCAGCGAAGCCGGGGTTCCGGGCTACGAAACGCAAAATTGGTGGGGAGTTGCCGCTCCGCGTGGCACTTCGGTCCAGATCATCCGGCGGCTGAATGATGAAATCAAAGTCGTCATGCTGCTGCCCGATACCGAGAAGCGGCTCGTCAATGAAGGCGCCGAGCCGGCGCTCAAGACGCCTGATGAGCTCGGAAAATATGTCGCGGCCGAAATGAAAAAATGGGTGGAAGTCGCGCGCATCGCGGGTATCCGCGGTGAATAGCGGTCACGACTAAAGCGTCACGTCAGGATCTCCATGCAGCTTCCACTCGAAGACATTAAAGTGCTCGATTTAAGTCATGCGCTCGCGGGACCTTTCTGCTCCACCATGCTTGCCGATTTCGGCGCCCAGGTTGTCAAGCTCGAACCGCCGGGCGCGGGCGACATCGCGCGCGAGTGGGGCACGCCGATGCCGGGGGGTGACCACGCCTATTTCCTGACTCTGCATCGCAACAAGCGCGGCATCGTTGTCGATCTCAAACATCCCGAGGGAAAAGAGTTGTTTTTTCGTCTGGTCGAGCGCTGCGACGTCGTGCTCGAGAACTATCGGGTCGGCGCGCTCGCGCGTCTGGGGCTCGACTATGAAGCGGCGAGCAAACGCAATCCCGGCATTATTTACTGCTCCATCTCGGGCTTCGGTCAGGACGGACCGTACCGCGACCGCGCCGCACTCGATCTCATACTGCAGGCTGAGAGCGGCATGATCAGCGTCACCGGCGAGGAGGGCGGAAGTGGAACGCGCGCCGGCGTTTCGATTGCCGACATGACGGCCGGGATGTACGCAGCCTACGGCATCATGCTCGCACTTCGAGGCAAGGAGCGCACCGGCATAGGGCAGGCGGTTGATATTTCGATGCTCGAAGGGCAGCTTTCGCTGCTTGCCACGACGTTAGGAAATTATTTCGCGAATGGCGAAGTTCCCAAGCCGACTGGCAACGCATACACGGCCGTGGTTCCCTATCAGACCTTTCACACCAAGACGCAGGACATTGCGCTCGCGATCGCAGGTCAAAAGCTGTGGAAGAAATTTTGTCCGATCATCGGCTGCCCTGAGCTGACCGACGATCCGCTTTATTGCACTGTTCCTCGACGCGCGCGCAACCGCGCGAGCCTGGTTGCAAGACTGCAGCAGGTATTTCTGACACGTACATATGCCGAGTGGGAAGCGCTGCTGCTGGCGAACGACATCCCGGTGGGCGCGATCAATAATCTCGCTCAGGTGAGCGAGCATCCGCAAGTCAAAGCGCGCGCCACGTTGATCGAGTCCGATCACCCGCAGGCGGGCAGGGTGCGCATGGTTCGCTCGCCCGTGCGGCTATCCAAGACACGGAACGCGCCGGTCACTCCCGCGCCGATGCTGGGCCAGCATACCGCGGAAGTATTGCGCGATCTCCTGGGTTTGAACGACGGTGAGATCGCCGCATTGAAGGCCGCGGGCGTTTTCGGTACCGCCACGCGATAATCGTCGCCGGATTCGCCGCCGATGATCAAGAATCAGGTGATGGATTGCGGTTGGCTCTCGTGGCACGCCACGGCCACGTCGTCGAACGACGCGACGTTCATTGCGTGCAGCCGGTGATAGAGCCCTTCGCGCGCAAGCAGTTGCGCGTGGGTTCCCTGCTCGACGATGCGGCCCTCTTGCAGCACGATGATGCGGTCGGCGCGGCGTACCGTCGCGAGCCGGTGCGCGATGATAAGGCCGGTGCGGCCGGCGAGCGTTATTTCGAGCGCTGACTGAATTTCGCGTTCGGTGAAGCTGTCGACACTCGCCGTCGCCTCGTCAAGCACCAGGATGCCGGCATCGGCAACGATGGCGCGCGCGAACGAGAGCAGTTGCCGCTGTCCGATCGAGAGATTGACGCCGCGCTGACCGAGCATCGTATCGTAGCCCTGCGGCAGACGCGCGATGAAATCATGTGCGCCTACCGCGCGCGCGGCGCGCTCGACTTCAGTCCTGCCTGCGCCCTGCGTGCAATAACGAATGTTCTCGAGCACGCTTCCAGTGAACAAAAACGGTTCCTGCAGCACCATCGCGATGCGGCGGCCCAGCGAGTCCTGCGTCACCTCACGCACGTCCATGCCGCCGATCAGAACCTCGCCTTCCCATACGTCGTAGAAGCGGTGCAGCAGCGCCATGGTCGAAGTCTTGCCCGAGCCGGTCGGGCCGACCAGCGCCACCGTTTCGCCGGGCGCCACGCGGAAACTCACGTTCTTCAGGATCGGCAGCCCAGGCACATAGCCGAAAGTGACGTTGCGAAACTCGACCGAGCTCGCGATCGGCGGATCGAGACGCGCCAGATCCACTGCGCCGGGCTTGTCCTGTACCTCGACGGGAACGTCGAGCACTTCGAATATACGCTGGCCGGAAGCCATCGCCTGTTGCATCACGCTGTACTGCATCGTGAGCGAGCGGATCGGATCGAAGAAGCGCTGCACATAGAACAGGAAAGCGACCACGATGCCGACTTCGATTGAGCCTTCGAGCACCCGGTTGCCGCCGACAACGATGACGATGGCCATCGCCGCGCCGGTGAGCGTGTCCACTGTCGGCACCATGATCTGGGCAAGCCGCGTCGCCTTTACGTGCGAGCGATAGTTATCGGCCGCTTTTTCGCGGAAGGCGGCGAAGTTGAATCCTTCGCGCGTCATCTCCTGGACCGTGCGCACGCCGTTGATATTTTCAGCGAGCGCACTGTTGACGATCGAGGAGGTCTCGCGCGCGCGCACGAAAGCGCGCTTCGCGGCGGGAAGCCAAATGGCGCGCACCACGACCAGAATAGGCACGACTGAAAGCGTCAGCAGTCCGAGCTTAAGGTCGAGCGCGAGCAGCACGGCGACGATGCCGACGAGCAGCGCCACGTCGCCGATTGCGAAGATCGAAGATTCGAGGAACTCCTGCAATGAACCGACGTCGCCTTGCAGGCGCGACATCAGCTGGCCTACCTGGGTGCGATCCATGAACGACAGCGACACGCGCTGCAGGTGCGCATACATCGCGCGCTTCAGGTCGGTCAGCACCCGCTCGGCGGTGACGGCCACCCACACCTGCTGACAATAATTGGAAACGTAATTGACCAGCACCACGGCGAAAAAAACCGCAACTGCCGCTCCAAGAATCCATTCTCCTTCGACGCGCCCGCCCGCAGTACCTGCCGGCAGCGCCTTGTCGATGATGTGGCGGATGACGAGCGGCACCGCGATCTGGGTAAGCGTAAACACAAGCACCGCGATGACGGATGCGAAAAGCGTCGCGCGATACGGCCGCAGAAACGCGACGAAGCGGCGCAGCACGTGCCGATCGACGGCGACGCCGAAGATTTCCTCGCCGCCGCGATTGAGCGGCTTGCTCGTGCGGCGCGCTTGGCGCGGGACTTGCGCCGGGGCGCCGTTCGGGCGAGACGCGGTGGAAGGTGCGGCGGAATCAGGCAACGGCGTCCTCCCGGGCCACGCCCATCTGCAAATCGAACAGCCGTCGATAGCGCCCGCCCTGAGCCAGAAGCGCCTCGTGCGAGCCGCGCTCGACAATCCGTCCGGCTTCGAGAAACAGGATTTCATCCGCATGCATCAGCGCGGACAGCCGGTGTGAAATGATGATGGTGGCGCGGCTTCGGTTGAGATCCTTGAGCGCTTCGCGAATCCGCAGCTCGGTGCCCGCATCGATCGCGGCGGTGGAATCGTCGAACACGATAATCCGCGGCGTGAGCAGCACGCTCCTCGCGATCGACAGGCGCTGGCGCTGCCCGCCCGAGAGCGAAATGCCGCGCTCGCCGACGAGCGTGTCGTAGCCCTCGGGCAGCCCTGCGACGTAATCGTGCAGTTGCGCCGTATCGGCTGCTTCGACGACACGGTCGTCCTCTGCAGCGGGATCGCCATAGGCGACGTTCTCCCGCACTTCGGTCTTGAACAGAAACGTGTCCTGCTGCACCACCCCGACCTGCGCGCGCAGGGAATCGAGCGTCACCTCGCGGATGTCCTGCCCGTCGATGGTGATGCGCCCTCCGGTGACATCGTAGAAGCGCGGAATGAGGTGCGCGATCGTCGACTTGCCGCTGCCGGGTGGGCCGACGATGCCAAGCGTCTGGCCGGCACTGACGGTAAACGAAATGTCTTCAACGGCGTGCTCGCCGGGAAAACCCCGGTAGGAAAACGACACATGCTCGAAAGCGAGTACCGCTTCGCGCAGCGCGAGATTCGCCGCGCCGGGCCGGTCGCGTATCGCCGGTTCGATGTCCAGGATCTCGAACATGCGCGCGCCTGAAACCGAGGCGCGCGCAAAACCGTTGATCACCAGGCCGACCTGCCGCACCGGCATCTGCAGCACTGTCATGAACACCAGGAACTGCGTGAGCTCGCCGATGGTAATGCGGCCGTCGATTACGCGCAGGCCGCCGCACCACAGCACCAGGCCCATGGCAAGAAAGTACGCGCAGGTCATCATCGAGGTGTTGAAGTAGCGTACCTTGACTGATTCGATTGCGGGATCGAGCGTGCGGCGCTGCCACTCGTCGAATTTGTCGAGTTCGTGTTGCTGCGCCGCGAATGCCCGCACCACGCGAATACCGGCGAGGTTTTCCTCCATGATGCGCGTGAGTACGCTCATGCGTTCCT
>DASYSI010000075.1:0-2456 GCA_036003485.1 Burkholderiales bacterium
GCACCTTGCGCGTAATCGCCGCGCGTATCGATTATCTGCCGCCGCGCGCCGCGGAGAGCTGGCGCGTGATCGGCACGCCGACGCAGGCGTTCGTATCGCGCTATGCGCTCGGGCGCGATTATCACAAGGTATTGCGTCGGCGTCTGCAGCGGCTGGCCGAGCGCATCGAGGTTGCAGTCGGCACTTACCACTATCGAGTTTTTACCGACAGCGCGCCGGTGATGGAGGTCGAGATCGCCGAAAAAGCGGGCCTGGGCTGGCGCGGCAAGCACACGCTGCTCTTGACGCGTGAAGCGGGCTCGTATTTTTTCCTCGGCGAGATTTATACGGATCTGCCGTTGCCGGTCGATCGTGCGGAAAAGAATCACTGCGGAACGTGCGAGAAGTGCATCGATATTTGTCCGACACGCGCGATCGTCGCGCCGTACCGTCTCGATGCGCGACGCTGCATTTCTTATCTTACGATCGAGCACCACGGCAGCATTCCTTCCGAATTACGACCGCTGATCGGCAATCGCGTCTATGGCTGCGACGATTGCCAGTTGGTGTGTCCGTGGAACAAATTTGCGCAAGCCAGCGCTGAGCCGGATTTCGCGGTGCGAAATGGGCTCGACAACGTCACGCTCGTCGAACTCTTTTCCTGGAGCGAAGCGGAATTTCACTCGCGTCTGCTCGGCAGTGCGATCCATCGCATCGGCTACGAGCGCTGGTTACGCAACCTTGCAGTCGGCCTGGGGAACGCAATCAGCGCGTTGGGCAGTGCGCCGGATTCGGCGCCGGCTGTAGCGCGCATAATCGTTGCTTTGCGTGCGCGCAGCGATCATCCGTCGGCGCTGGTGCGCGAACACGTCGCGTGGGCTTTGTCGCGGCGCGGGATGCAAAAAACAGATGCGGTTCCGCTGCAAGGTGAAATGGGAAAATAATGAAAGTCCGCATACTCGCTTTAGCGCTTGCGTCCACTCTAACCGGTGCAGCGCATTGCCAGGACTATCCGCACAAACCGATCCGGCTGATCGTGCCGTTTCCGGCGGGCGGCGCGACCGATATACTCGCGCGCGTGATGGGGCAGAAGCTGGGGGACAGCTTCAGACAGCAAGTTGTGGTCGACAACCGGCCGGGCGCGGGCGGAACGATCGGCTCGCGGCTCGCGGCGGACTCGTCCGCCGATGGTTATACGCTGATCATGGGAACCACCAGCACGCATGCAATCGGCCCCAGCCTTTATAGCAAACGTCCCTACGATCCGCTCAAGGATTTCACGGCGATCACCGAGGTCGTGACTTCGCCCAACGTGCTGCTGGTTTCCGCCGTCTTGCCGGTTAATTCCGTCAAGGAGCTGATCGACCTCGCCAAGAGCAAGCCCGGACAACTTAACTTTGGCTCATCCGGCATCGGCACTCAATTTCACCTGTCGGGTGAACTGTTGAAGTTGCTGGCCGGTATTAATATCGTGCACGTGCCGTACAAAGGCACGGCGCTCGCGTATCCCGACTTGTTCAGCGGGCAGATTGCAATCCTGTTTGACGTTCCGCCAGTGGCCCTGCCGCACATCAAGTCCGGCCGCATCCGTGCACTCGGCGTATCAGGCAACCGCCGTGCTGAAGTTTTGCCCGATGTTCCCACGATCATCGAAGCGGGCGTGTCGGGCTACGATGCGGACCTGTGGTATGGGCTGTGGGGACCCGCTGAATTGCCGCGCGACAAGGTCAAATTGCTGCACGGCGAGGTCGTGAAGCTGCTGCAAAACGCGGACGCTAAGCGGCGCTTTGCCGATATGGGCGCGGATCCGGTCGGCAGCACGCCGGAGGCGTTCACCGCTTTCATTAAGACCGAGATCGCAAAGTGGAAAAAAGTCGTCATAGCTTCCGGCGCCCGCGCGGATTAACTCGAAGAGCAGTCACGCAAAGTCGATAAGGGTGATTACGAGAACGCTCTTGTTCAGCAACTAACGACTCAGGACACCAAATGGCCGCACTGACCGGCAAGATCGCACTTATCACCGGCGCATCGCGCGGCATCGGCCGTGCCACGGCGCGCGCGCTTTCCGATGCGGGCGCGGCCGTCTATCTGGCCGCCGACGGCACGCGCGCGGAATTATCGTTGGTCGCCGCCGAATGCCGCGCGCAAAACGCTTTTGCGCGCGCTGAATTCGGCTTGTTCGACCTGGTAGATGCCGCGGACGTGACTCGCATGGTCGACGCCGCACTCGCAAGCTTTGGGCGTGTCGACGTCCTCGTCAACAATGCCGGCATTCGTATTCGCCATCCGTTCGGAGAATATTCAAGCGCCGAATTCGACCGCCTGGTCGCAGTCAACCTGCGTGCGCCGTTTCTCGCGAGTCAGGCGGTCGTGCCTTCGATGCGTGCCCACGGCGGCGGCCGCATTGTGAACGTCGCGAGCCAGCTCGGCATCGTCGCTGCGCCGGATTCAGCGCTCTATGGACTGGCGAAAGCGGC
>DASYSI010000076.1:0-4533 GCA_036003485.1 Burkholderiales bacterium
AGATCGAACGCCGCGCGGGGAGGCAACTCCAGAATGACGGGCGCGAGATCGGGATACGCCTGCTGCTGCAGAGCCGCGAGCTGGGCGCCGCCGTATTGCGCGCTGTTGGGCGCGTCCTTGCGCAGCGGCAGCACCGCGACAAAGCGCGGTGGATCGCCGCTATCGGTCGTGATGTCATGGATGGGCGGGAGGTTGCGTCCCTCAATGAACTTGTAGGCGGGCACACCGAATACGAGCGCGCCGATGATCAGGCCATGCACTCCGTACACGACACCGCGCCGTATGCCGCCGCGCACCGCGACGATGAGCGCGAACAACGAAAGCGCCGCCGCGGCAACGCCGCTCCACGCCGCGCCTTTGAGAACGAGAAATCCGATCTGGTAGCTCCACCAGCCCCAGCGGTGGCCGAGACCGGACAGCAGCGCCGCCGCCACAGCTGCCAGCGCGATTCCAAAGCCCGCCTGCGCTAACCTCACGCCGAGCGAAGATTCATGATTCATGTCTGAAGTCTGCATGGAGCGTGCGCAAAAATTTCGGATAGCCAAGCGCTCGTGAACCTGGCGCGTTGCCGTGGCGCGCGCTTGCAAATGCCTCAGATGAAGCTGGCGGTGCCCGTCATCGCATAATTTCCGACCGCATTCGCAGTCCATAGTTCCGCGCTCGAACCGTCTTGCGCGGGATTGCCGTTGACGGTGAAGTGCTCGGTATGAAACACCGGATGTAATGCGCGGTAGTCGAGCGCCTTAACCGGCTGCGGCGCGTGCCGGCGGCACAGGTCGAGCAACAGCGTCGTCTGCAGCGGGCCATGCACGATCAGCCCCGGATAGTGTTCCTCGTGTCTGACGTAATCGATGTCGTAATGAATGCGATGGCCATTAAAGGTCAGCGCCGAATAACGGAACAACAGTATGGGGTCGCCGGTGAGCTCGCGTTGCCATGCCGCTCGCACTGGCGCCGGTTTGCCTTGCGGTGGCGGCTCATCCGGCGCAGCCGCATCGCGATAAACAATATCGTGTTCCTCGCGCACCGCGATTTCATTGCCGCCGCTGATCACATGGCGCACGGTCACGAATACGAGATCGCCGCTGCGGCCGCGCTTCGCGTCGACGCTGACGATCTCAGAATCGCGGCGGATCGCGTCGCCCACTCGCAGCGGCTTTAGAAATTCGATGTGGCCTCCGGCCCACATGCGACGCGGCAGCGGCACCGGCGGCAAAAAACCGCCGCGCTTGGGATGACCATCGGGCCCGAGCTCGGACGCGGGTCTTGCATCGAGGAAGTACAGCCAGTGCCAGCCCGGTGGCAGCGCGTCCCCCGGGTTGGGCTCGGGTTCTGCGCGGTCGAGCGTCGCCGCGAGCGCGGCGACCGGCCATGCGGTAACGGTATCGCTGCGCGTCTCTGTCCTGCCGATCCAATCGCGCAAATGAGCGAGCGGTTGCGTGCTCATGTCCGGCCGCCGCGGTTATCTGTGCGGCAGGTTTTCTCGACTGTCCGTTTGACGAGAGTGCGCAGCCGTGCGTTCAAGCGTTGTTTCATGAAGGGATTTCCGGTTGAGTCGATTTATTGCCTGTTTCCGGGTGCAGACTTCGGCGCGTGTCAACCGGACCGGCGCACCCATTGTGGCACAATAACACTCGCGTTACAGAGCGGACAAGTCATGCGCGTAGCAATACTCGGCGGCGGTACTATTGCCAGGCTCTTCCTCGATCACATACGGCGCGGCGATCTCGGCGCTGCCGAAGTGGTTGCGATCGTCGGACGCCGCGAGTCGTCGCGCGGCAAGGCGCTCGCCGCCGGATTCAACGTTGCTTTCGTCACATCGCTCGCCGATCTGCTCGCGCTCACGCCTGAAGTCGTCGTGGAAGCGGCATCGCATGAAGCGGTGCGCGAATATTGCGGCGCGCTGCTCGATCAGGGCATTGCGGTAATCGTGCTCTCGGGCGGCGCGCTGTGCGATGAGGTGCTGCGCGCGCGGCTCGAAGCGAGTGCGAATCGCAGCGGCGCGCTGTTATACGTGCCCTCGGGCGGCATCTGCGGGCTCGATGCGCTCAAGGCCGCGTGCATCGCGGGTGTCGATGAAGTCGAAATCGCGGTCAACAAGCCTCCCGCCGCATGGAAGGGAATACCCTTCGTCGAAAAATTGAATATCGACCTCGACGTGCTGCGCGGACCGACCACGCTGTTCGACGGCGCGGCGCGTGACGGCGTGCCGCACTTTCCGGCCAACGTCAATATCGCCGCGGTGCTGAGCCTCGCGGGAATCGGTTTCGAGCGCACCCGGCTCAAAGTGATCGCCGATCCGGCGCTCGTGTACAACACGCATTTCATTACTATCAGGGGCAAGACCGGCAACATCAGCATCAAGCTCGAGAATGTGCCTGCGCCGGAAAATCCCAAGACCGCGTGGCTCGCGTGTTACAGCGCTCTAGCCGCATTCAAACAGGCGAAATCGCCGGTCCGCTACGGCACCTGACAAATGCCATGCATGGCGTGGTAACAATGTAAAGGCCGCATAAACCATGTCGGATGAAATCTTGACCCGCATCGAACGCGCGCTCGAGGAGCGCTTCGGCACGAAAATTCCGGTCGCCGCCGATCAGGCGGGAGCCGATACGTTAGCGCGCATGCTCGAGCATCGTTCGCATCGCAGCTATTCGGCGCGGCCGCTCAGTGCAGAGCTACTGCAGCTTCTGTTCGCGTGCGCATTGTCGGCGCCGTCCAAGAGCGATTTGCAGCAGGCGGACATCGTACATGTCCGCGACAGTGTGAAGCGCAAAGCGCTTGCCGATCTGATTCCCGATAATCCGTGGGTCCGCAGCGCGCCGGAGTTTCTGGTGTTCTGCGCAAACAACCGGCGCACGCGTCAACTCGCCGCACAGCGCGGCAAGCCGTTCGCCAACGATCATCTCGATGCGTTCATGAACGCCGCGGTCGATGCAGGCATCGTGATGACGACTTTCATTCATGCCGCTGAAGCCGCAGGATTGGGCTGCTGCCCGATCAGCTCGGTTCGCAATCGCGCGCAGGCGGTAAGCGATCTGCTCGGGCTTCCGGATTGGGTATTTCCACTCGCCGGTCTGTGCATCGGCTACCCGGCCGAAGCGGGCACGATCACCTCGCGGCTGCCGCTCGATGTCACGGTGCACGTTGATCATTACGACGAAAGTGGAATTGCGGCCAAGATCGACCGCTACGACCGGCGCCGCGATGCGCGCCAGCCGTATCCGAAACAGCGCGACGTCGAGCGTTACGGCAAAGCAGAGTTCTACGGCTGGTCGGAAGACAAGGCGCGCCAATACGCAGTGCCCCAGCGTGCGGACTTCGGCGCGTTCATCCGCGGCAAGCGCTTTAACCTGACGTAATCGGCGAAATTCTTTTCAGGTAAAAAATGAAACCCAGCAATCTTGTCATCATCATGTCCGACGAGCACAACCCGAAAGTCATGGGTTGCAACGGGCATCCGCTGGTAAAAACACCTAACATCGATGCGCTCGCGGCGGGCGGGACGATGTTCACCAGCGCTTACACGACATGCCCGGTGTGCGTGCCGGCGCGCGCGGCATTCGCGGTCGGCAAGTACGTGCATCAGATCGGCTACTGGGACAATGCCGACGCGTACGAGGGCGCGGTTCCGAGCTGGCACCACCGGCTGCGCAGCCGCGGCCACCGCGTCGTGTCGATTGGCAAACTGCATTTCCGCGGCATTGAGGGCGATGACAACGGCTTTTCCGAAGAAATCATCCCGATGAACATCATCGAGGGCAAGGGCGATTTAATGGGGTTGGTTCGGAACGATCTGCCCGAGCGCGGGCTCGCGTGGAAGATCGCCAAGCTCGCCGGCCCGGGCGAGACATCGTATACGTTCTACGATCGGGAAATCGCGACGAAAGCACAGATCTGGCTGCGCGAGGAAGCGCCGAAATATCGCGACAAACCGTGGATATTGTTCGTGTCGTTTGTATGCCCGCATTTCCCGCTGATCGCGCCGGCCGAGTTCTACTATCAGTATCCGCTCGACCGGATGCCCGTGCCGAAGCAATATGCGCCGCACGAGCGTCCCGATCATCCTTATTTGCGCGATTACGCGGGCAGTTTCGTCTACGACAGGTTTTTCGATAGCGACAAACTCCGCAAAGCAATCGCCGCGTATTACGGTCTATGCACTTTCCTCGACGATAACATCGGCAAAGTACTGCGCACGCTCGATGCGACCGGGCTTGCCGCAACTACGCGCGTGCTCTATACCTCGGACCATGGAGACAATCTCGGTGCGCGCGGTTTGTGGGGTAAATCGACGATGTACGAGGAAGTCGCGGGCGTACCGCTGATCATCAGCGGCCCCGATATTCCGCGCGGAACGAAAGTCAACGAGCCGGCGAATCACGTCGACACCTATCCGTTCATTATGGAATGCGCCGGCGAGGACAAGCCCGAGATGTATGACGATCATCCAGGGCACTCGTTATTCAAGCTCGCTGCCGGCGCCAAACCCGATCGCAACGTGCTGACCGAATACCACGGCATGGGCTCGAC
>DASYSI010000077.1:0-8585 GCA_036003485.1 Burkholderiales bacterium
CGATCGTGTTTCTGGTCGACGTTCCCGGATTTCTGATCGGAGTCGAAGGCGAGTTGCGCGGCATGCCGGGCAAGGTCATTAACTGGATGAACGCGCTGTCGCTCGTGACCGTGCCGAAAATCACCGTCATCATGCGCAAGAGCTACGGCCAGGCTTACATCAACATGGGAGGCGGCAGAAACGCCGATGAGGTTGCGTGCTGGCCGGGCGCCGATCTGGGTTTCATGGACCCGGCGGTCAGCGTCAACGTGCTGCACGGCGTAAAAAAGGAAGACGATCCCGTGCGCTTCCAGCAACTGCTCGAGGAAGTGTCGCGCGACACCTCGGCATGGGCGCTTGCCCAACTGTACGAAGCGCAGACCGTGCTCGATCCGCGCGACACGCGCGCCTGGCTGATCCGCATGCTGGAAGTACACCGCATGCGGTTGAAGCACGGGATCGGCGCGCATCGGCTCGCGAACTGGCCGACGAGTTATTGAAACGCTTCGCGCTTCCGCGTTATTCGCCGACTTCGAGTCCGGTCATGCGCCAACTGCTGCCGCTTTTGACGAAGCATGCGCGATATTCGAGCGGACTGCGCACCTGTTCCTCCGGCAGGTAACCGACGCCCGCGCGGGTCTGCAGCTTGACCCACGCCTGCTTGCTGTCCTGGGCCGTGTCGCTAACTTCCCAGTCGAGGACCTTGACCATATCGTAGGAGAGCGTCTGGAGAGTCTGCGCGGCAATCGAGGGCTCAGCCTTTAACAGAGCTTCCCTCGCGATGACCGCGCCGTCGGCTTCGGCGGGCGCATTATCAGGCCATTTATAGTAAACGTAAGGCGCACAATATTCGGTCGGAGCCCGCTCGCGTTTCACGAACACGCCGCCGAGAGACAGAATTTTCGGCAGCTCGACCCACAGCGCGCTGCCCGCAGACTGCAGATCCCACAACCTCCGGAATTCAGCGCCGCCGTTTTTTTCCGAGATATTGCGTATCCTCGCGTCGACGATGCCGAGCACGAATTTCTGATCGCGTTTGCTCAGCGCGTCGAGCAGATGCGACTTGAAGCGCAGCCAGGTTGCATCGTTTATCGCCTCGTCGACCGGCAGCAGCTTGAAATCCTGCGCTTGCGCGCCCACCGCCGCAGCGATTAGAGCCACCGCGGCCACAGTACGCAATATTCCGGTATCAGGCATCGTCAACGCCCTTCGAATTTACCGGGCCGTTTTTCGAAAAAAGCCGTCAGCGCTTCGGCGTGATCCTGGGTTTTGTGGCACAGCGCCTGGAAACTCGAGCACACCTCGAGATGCTCGGCGAGCGGCTGCTGCTGTGCAAGCTTTAACAGGCGCTTGGCGTAACGCAGTGCGAGCGGCGGCTTGGCGGCAATTCTCGCCGCGAGCTCACGTGCGCGCGGCAGCAGCGCGTCGGGCTCGGTAATTTCGAGCAGGATGCCGAGCTCCTTTGCTTCCTCGGCCTTGACGATGCGCCCCGAAAACGTCAACTCGGCGGCGCGCTGGTAGCCGACCAGTCGCTGCAGGAACCACGCACCGCCGTCACCCGCAATGATGCCGAGGTTGACGAAGGTCTCGCCGAACTGCGCCGTGGTCGAGCCGATCCGGATGTCGCACATGTTGGCGAGATCAAAACCCGCGCCGATCGCCGGGCCATTTACTGCCGCGATCACTGCGACGTCGGTATCCTGCAGCGCGAGCGGAATGCGCTGTATGCCGTGCTTGTAGTTCTGTTGCAGCACGTGCGGCGCAGCTTTGGCGCGCTCGCCCATCGTTTTGATATTGCCGCCTGCGGAAAATGCGCTGCCCTCCCCGGTCAGGATCAGCACCGATACATCCGCGACCGAAGTCCATGCAAGCGTTGCGGCGATGTCCGATGTCAGCTCGGTGCCGGTCAGTGCGTTACGCACATCATCGCGCCTGAACGTAAGCACCGCGACGCGATCATCGAGAGTCAACGCGGAATCTTTCAGTATCGGCAAAGCGGACATGACAGTTTCCTCAAATATACGAGCGCCAATGGTAAGCGCTCGCGTGCGCTGTTACAACGCTCGCGCGCGAGGCGAATGCGCGATGTTATACTTTCGCTATCTCTAATTGGCTCCCCTAACGCTCCAGGCCTATCATCGATGGCAAAAATTGAAGTCAGATCCGAAATTACCGGCACCGTATGGCAGCTCAAATCCAAGCCCGGCGACAGAGTCGAAAGCGGCGACACGCTGCTCGTCATCGAATCGATGAAAATGGAAATTCCCGTGATCACCGAGGACGCCGGGACGGTCAAGGAAATTCTGGTCAAGGAAAAAGACCCCGTCGCCGAAGGCCAGGTCGTAGCGGTACTCGAGGGCTAGCCTGCCAGGTCTCCGCCTTATGCAGCGTTTTTATCGCTGCGCGAGCTCCTGCAGCCTTTCGATCGCCGCGTCGCGCGAATCCAGCACACGCCGCTCGGCGGTGCGTTGTGCGCGCTCACCGTCGCCGGCGCGCAGCGCCTTCAGCAACTCCTGCCAATGTTTTACCGATTGCCGCCGCCGCTGCGCGGTCGATAATCCGAGCCGCGAGTAGCGCAGCGTTTGCTGCGCGAGCGCGTCGAGTATGGTGCGCAGCCGCGCGCTGCGCGAGGCCGCGGTCAACAGGCGATTAAGCTTGAATACCGTTTCGACGTAATCATCGCCACGTTTCGGATCGCGCGCGTAGCGCGCGAGGTTCTCGATTTCGGCTGCGATGAGCGGCAGCAACTTCAGCCGCGTGGGATCTTCGGCGATGCCGCGGTCGCGCAGCCCGTTCAGCGCAGCGCGAATATCGAAAATTTCCCTGACTTCCGCGATGCTGAGATTGGTGACCTGCGCGCCGCGGCGCGCCAGTATGGTCACGAGGCCGTCCTTCTCGAGCAGGCGCAGCGCTTCGCGTACGGGACCGCGGCTCACGCTAAATTCTGCCGCAACCGCCTGTTCTAGGATGCGCTGGCCCGGCGCGCAAATGCCGGAGGTAATACGCGCTGAGAGTTGTGCCGCGATCTGCTCGGGCAGCGACAGCATGAGCGGGCGCGCGGCCAACGACGCCGCCGCATCGGCGTGCGTGGCCGCCGCGCGTACAGCATGCGGCGTGCTGCGGATTTTGCCCATCTGCGTAACTTAGCTGGCTTCTTGTAAGATTGTCAACAATCTTATTGACAACAACACGCCGCCGAGGATACGATCTCATGCTGGTGGCGCCGCCCCGCCGCCTGCGATTATCCCGCCAGACGTGATGGCACAATCCTGCGGTTGTCAGCAAGGCAAGCCGATGAGCTGGAAACCTGAAATCGATGAAATCCACCACCGCCGCGCGCTCGCCGAACAATGCGGCGGCGCGCAAGCGGTGGCGAAGCATCACGCCGCCGGGAAGTTAACGATACGCGAGCGCATCCACGCGCTGCTCGACGCGGATTCATTTCAGGAAATCGGCAAGCTCGCCGGTACCGCAGGCTACGATCAGAACGGGTCGTTGACCGCATTCACTCCGGCGCCCTATGTCGCAGGCATCGGCAAAATCGACGGGCGGGCGGTTGCGATCGGCGGCGAGGATTACACGATCAAAGGCGGCGCCGGTTACGGCGGGCAGCGCCGTAAAGGTGGCCAGGGCGGATTCATCGAGGACCTTGCGTGCCAGTACCGCATTCCGCTCGTTAATCTGATCGACGGGGTCGGCGGGAGCGTCGCTTCGATTTCACGCCGCGGCCATGCCACGTTCCCGGGCTCGGGCCAGGACGGATTCGAACGCTCGGTCGAATTGATGGGAATCGTGCCGGTGGTTAGTGCAGTGATGGGAACCGCCGCCGGCGGCCCATCCGGGCGCGCGATCCTCGCGCACTGGACGGTGATGGTGAAGCATACGAGTCAGATTTTCGCCGCCGGTCCGCCGGTGGTCGAACGCGCATTTGGAGCCAAAGTGACGAAGGACGAACTCGGCGGCCACCAGATGGCGGTCGATACCGCAGGTACGATCGACAACGCAGCTGAGAGCGAGCAAGACTGCCTGCGCCAGATCCAGCGCTTTTTGTCGTACTTGCCATCCAATGTATGGGAGCTGCCGCCGCGAGCGCTGTGCAGCGACCCGGTCGACCGCTGCGAACCGTCGCTCGCCGACATCGTCCCGCGTTCGCAGCGTCAGCCGTACAACATGCGCAAATTAATCGAGATGGTCGTCGACAAGGATTCGGTGTTCGAAATCCAGCCGACCTTCGGCCGTGCGGTGATCACGAGCCTGGCGCGCATGAACG
Organism: Burkholderiales bacterium; assembly: GCA_036003485.1. Lineage (GTDB taxonomy): Bacteria > Pseudomonadota > Gammaproteobacteria > Burkholderiales > SG8-41 > PALSA-1004. Next base: position 4,250 of record DASYSI010000077.1, read on the forward strand.
GCATCGTCGTCGGGGTCATCGCGTTTAACCCGATGTTCGGCGGAATTGTCGATGCGAAGGCGGCACGCAAGCAAACGCATTTCACCGAGCTGTGCGATACGTTTCATATTCCGCTCGTCTTCCTGGTCGACGTGCCCGGATTCCAGATCGGCATGGAAGCCGAAGCTTCAGGCATACTGCGTGTCGGAATGCAGGGCCGTTATCTCAACATGCAGTTATCGGTGCCGGTTTACACCGTCGTGGTGCGCAAGTGCTACGGCATGGCAGGCGGCAGCACCATTGACCGCAGCGGGTTGAATTTCAAGATCGCGTGGCCTTCGGCCGAATGGGGTTCGCTGCCGATCGAAGGCGGCGTGAAAGCCGCGTTCCGGCGCGAGATCGAAGCCGCCGCCGATCCGGCGCAAAAAGAAGCCGAGATCGAGGCCGAGATCCGACGCAGTACTTCTCCGTTCCTGACCGCCGAGGCATTCGGCGTCGAGGACCTGATCGACCCGCGCGAAACGCGGCCTTATCTGTGCCGATTCCTGGAAGCGGCGGTGATCGGCATGAGGACGCGCGTCGGGCCGCGGCTTCGCGGCGGAGTGCGGCCGTAACCATAGGGAGATTATCCGGCATGGCTTTTGAAAAAATGCTTGAAGAATATGCGGCTCGGCGTGCCACCGCGCTCGGCATGGGCGGCCCGGCCAAGCTCGCGCGGCGTCAAAAAGCCGGGCAGTTGAACGCGCGTCAACGCATTGCGGCTCTCGTCGATCACGATAGTTTCATCGAATCGGGACTTTTCGGCACTTCGGGCGTGTATCCGGAGCAGGCGGACGAAACGCCGACCGATGGCAAGATTGCGGGATACGCGCGCATCAACGGCCGCGATGTCGCGATCGTGGTCAACGATTTCACAGTCAAAGGCGCGTCGACCAGCGCGACCAACGGCAAGAAAGTCGGCCACATGAAACGCACCGCAACCGAGCGCGGCATGCCGCTCGTCGTCATCGGCGAATCGACCGGCGCGCGTCTGCCGGATGCGATGGGTTCGCGCGGCATGGGACTGCTCCTGGGCAACGACATTACGCAATTCCGGCGCACGCGCGAAACGCCGCTCGCAACCGCGGTGGTCGGGCCTTCGTTCGGTTCGTCGGCATGGCTCGCGTGTCTCGCGGATTTCACCGTGATGCACAAGGGCGCGACGATGGCCGTTTCGAGCCCGCGCCTGATCGAGATGGCGCTCAACGAGAAAGTCGATCTTGAAGCGCTCGGCGGCTGGCGCCTGCACGCGGAGACGACCGGTCTCGTCGATCAGGTGGTCGAAACCGAACAGGAAATGGTCGACGCGCTCAAGCGCTTTCTCTCCTACCTGCCGAGCCATCACAACGAGGCGCCGCCCGACGCGCCGATAGCGGCCGGATCGGGAGACGATATGCAGCAGGTGTTTTCGATCCTGCCGGAAAAGCGCACTCAGGTGTACGACATGCGGCGCATCGTCAAATGCGTAGTCGACAAGGATTCCACATTCGAAATCAAGCCGCGCTTCGGCAAAAGCGCGCTGACCGCGCTCGCGCGTCTCGGCGGCAAAAGCGTCGGCATCGTCGCCAACAATCCGCAGCACCGCGGCGGCGCGCTCGATGCCGACGCGTGCCGCAAAATCGTCGATTTCCTCGTGCTCTGCGACTCGTTCAATATCCCGATCGTACTGCTCGTCGATACTCCGGGATTTCAGATCGGCACCGAAGCCGAAAAAAGCGGTGCCCCCGGCAAGATCATGAATTTCATGAATGCAATGACACTCGTGACCGTTCCGAAGCTGTCGGTGATCCTGCGCAAAAGTTATGGCCGCGCCTATGTATGCATGGGCGGCGGCCGGCATTCGGACGACGTGGCGGCGTGGCCCACCGCCGAAGTGAGCTTCATGAGTCCCGACTTCGCGACCACGATCGTGCACGGCGTCAAACCGCGTGATCCTGATTTCGCAGCGAGGCTCGCCGAGATCGAGCAGGAATCAGACGTGTGGGGTCTTGCTTCGGTGTTTGCGGCGCAGGCGGTGATCGAGCCCGCCGCCACGCGTGATTACCTGATTCGCATGCTCGAAGTTTACAAGCTGCGTCTGACGAAGGGCGTCGGGCAGCACTTGATGCGTACCTGGCCGACGAGTCACTAAAGCTTGGCCATAGACAACACAGATCTGTGTGCCCTCTGCAGTTGAAAGGTATTGATGTTTACCAAAGTTGTCGTTGCGAATCGCGGTGCGGTCGCATCGCGGGTGTTGCGCGCATTGCACGAGATGGGAATCAAATCGGCTGCGGTGTATTCGGAGGCGGATTACGGCGCGCCGTATCTCGAGATGGCGAGTGAGACCTACGCGATCGGCGCCGCACCTGCGCGCGACAGCTATCTGAACCAGGACCTGCTGCTCGAAGTGCTCAAGCGCGCGCGTGCGGACGGCGTGCATCCGGGTTACGGATTCCTGTCGGAGGACGCCGCGTTCGCGCGGCGCGTGCACGATGCCGGCGCGCACTTCATCGGGCCTTCGCCGCAATGGATAGACGCGATGGGTCATAAAACCCGCGCGCGCGAGATTGCGGCGCAGTACGGCATGCCGATGACTCAGGGCTCCGGCGTATTGCCGGCCGAGCCCGCTGCTATCCTCGCTGCTGCGCGTGCCTTGGGCTATCCGCTGCTCGTCAAACCGGCAGGCGGCGGAGGCGGAATCGGAATGCTGCCGGTGCACGACGAAAGCGAGCTGCTCGCAGTCGTCGAGCGCTCACGCTCGATGGCAAGCCGCAGTTTCGGCAATGCCGACGTCTATCTTGAGCGCCTGCTCGAACGCCCGCGGCACGTCGAGTTCCAGATACTGGGCGATCAACACGGCAATGCCGTGCACCTGTTCGAGCGCGACTGTTCGGCGCAACGCCGCAACCAGAAAGTACTCGAAGAGGCCCCCGGCCCCGCGCTCGACCGTTCCAAAGTCGACGCGCTCGCCGACCGGATTGCAGGCATCGTCAGGCAGATGGGCTATGACAACATCGGTACGGTCGAAATGCTGATGAGCGCCGATGGCGACTTCAGTTTTCTTGAAATGAACACACGGCTGCAGGTCGAGCACGGCGTGACCGAAGAGGTCACCGGTGTCGATCTCGTCAAGTCGCAGATCCGCTGCGCCGCGGGCGAGAAGCTCACCGACATTTTGCCGCAGACTATCGTTATCGAAGGCCATGCGATCGAAGCGCGCGTGTACGCCGAGGATCCGAAAAGCTTCTATCCGTCGCCGGGCAGGCTCACGGTGTTCCGGCCGCCGCTCGACCAAACCGTGCGCATTGAAACGGGTTACGCCGAAGGCCGCGAGGTGACGCCGCACTACGACCCGATGATCGCGAAAGTGATCGTGCACGCCGCGAGCCGCGACGCTGCGATCGAGCGCCTCGCGCACGCGCTCGAGACATTCGACATCAGAGGCGTCAAAACCAATATTCCCGCAGTGCTGGCGGTACTGCGCTCAGATCCTTTCCGCTGCGGGCAAGTGCATACGGGCATCATTGCCGACGTGCTGACGCAAAAAAAGACGGCATGACCAGTGCTCAATTGATCGCCGCAGCGCGCGCGCAGGGGCGGATTGCGCTCGATGAACGAAGCGGCAAGCAATTGCTCGCGAGCTTCGGCGTCGCGGTGCCGAAATCGATGGTCGTATCCGACGCTCGTGGTGTCGCAGGGATGCTTGCCGCGCTGAATCCGCCGTTCGCAGTCAAAGTAATGTCGCCCGACATCCTTCACAAAAGCGATGCGGGCGGCGTCGCGCTCAATCTGCGCAGCGCAGCCGAGGTCGAGCACGCGATAAGCGTAATGATGGCGGCGCCGCAAATCAGAGCTGCACGCGTCGATGGTTATCTGGTCGAGGAGATGGCGCCTCCAGGCCACGAGCTCGTCGTAGGCGCGGTGCGCGATCCGAATTTCGGGCCCCTCGTTATGGTGGGATTGGGCGGGATATTCGTGGAAGTGCTCGCCGACGTCGCGTTCCGCATTTGTCCGATTATGCGCATCGATGCGAACGAAATGCTCACTGAACTCAAGGGTGCGGCGATCCTCAACGGCGCGCGCGGGCGCAAGCCGGCGTCGCACGACGCGATTATCGATGTACTGCTGAAGCTCGGCGGCGACAACGGTCTCTTGATGCAACATGCCGACGACTTGAAGGAAGCCGACATCAATCCGCTGATCGTATCCGAGTCCGGCGCGGTCGCAGTCGACGCACGATTCGTGCTGAGTTGATTAAAGCTTAGCTACGAAGGACGCGAAGGACACGAAGGAAGACCAAGGAAAAATACAGAACGATAAACCGCGAATGGATCAT
>DASYSI010000078.1:0-48157 GCA_036003485.1 Burkholderiales bacterium
GCATGCGATGTTCCGCGTTGACCATGTCGCGGATGTTGAAGCGCGGGAATGACATGTTGAGCCCCGATCGCGTGGGCGAGGTCGTCGCGTTCGGATCGAGCGACGCGACGCCGAGCGTATCGGGCTGAATGATGAAATAGCGGTCGGGATCGAAGGCTTTGCCGCGCCCGACCCAGTACGTCTGGCTGTTGCGGTTGCCCTGCAGGCCGTGCAGCGAGAGGATCGCATTGCTCTTCTGCGCGTTCAGCGTACCGAACGTGATGTATGTCATGCGAAAGTCGCGGATGACCTCGCCGCTTTCGAGCTTAAGATCTCCGAGCTGGCAGGTCTGAGCCGGCGGGTTTTGGCCGAGCGCGGGTGCGCCCGCCAGCGCCAACATCAGGAAAGCCGCGTGTACGATGCGCGGAGCGAATTTCAGCATCATCGGGTTTGGAGTTATTTCACTAGCATGCCGAAGACTGTTCGTGCCATGCCGGTTGCCGTTCCGAGTGGATCCTTGCGAATCGCTTTCTCCTGCTCGGCGATCATGATAAAAAGTCCGTCCAGCGTTTTCTGCGTCACATAGTTTTCGATCTTCGCCTGCTTTGCGTCTACCAGGCCCAGCCTCGCGCCCTGGCCGGCAATATTGTTATATTTCTCCGCAAGTCCGACATTGCTCGTGGCCTTGGTGACGATCGGCAGGAATTTCGCAGTGAGCTGGTCGCTCGTCGTTCTGCGGAAATAGTCGGTTGCCGCGGTTTCCCCGCCGGTCAGTATTCCTTTGGCGTCCTGCCAGCTCATGTTCTTGATGGCAGCAATGAGCAGCGGCTTGGCTTCGGGCACCGCCTGTTCGGCTGCATGGTTCATTGCAACCACGAGCTCGTCGGCCTGACGCTGCATGCCCATCAGTCGCAATCCGCTCTCGACGCGCTTGAGGGCATCGGGCAAAGGAATCTTGACTTTATCGTTGTTAAGAAAACCGTTTTCCACACCGAGCTTGCCGACTGCGGCAGCAGAGCCCTGCGCCAGCGCATCCTTCAATCCGGATCCGGCGTCCTGGTTGCTGAGGCTCGCGAGCCCGGCCGCGAAAGACGGCACACTAACGATTAACCAGACGAGCAATCCCAGAATGATTCGCATGGCGTCGCTCCTGTTGTGAAAAAAGTGATTATGCAACTTAGCGGCGCAAAACGACAGAAACTCCGTTAACGTTGCCGACTGCAATGCGCGGCATAGACCATTTCCCGCACGGCTCGAACTTCACTCCGCCTCGATGCCTGCGGCGCGGACAACCTTTGACCATCGGATCAATTCTTCTTTGATGTAGTCGGCGAATTCCCGCGGCGTACCGCCAATCGGGTCGGCACCCTCTATCGCGAGGCGCCGGATTAACTCAGGACTCGCAAGTACCCGGTTCAGCATGCGGTTAAGATAGTCGATGATTGCCTGCGGCGTGCGTGCGGGAGCCTGGATGCCGAACCACGTCCCGGTCACTAACCCCGGGACTCCGGACTCGATCATCGTGGGCAGGTCCGGAGCCTGCGGCGTGCGCTTCGCGCTGGTAACTGCGAGCGCCTTCAATTTGCCGGCGCGTGCTTGGGGAAGGTAGCCGACGACGTTACCGAACGCCATCTGAACCTGACCGCCGATGAGATCAGTCATGGCAGGCGTTCCCCCTTTATAGGGAATGTGAACAATGGAGGTTCCCGTCAGCATCTTGAACCACTCACCGGTGAGATGGGGAGCACTGCCTTTTCCAGTCGATGCATAATTTAGCTGATTCGGCTTTGCCTTCGCGAGTGCGATCAACTCGCTCACCGAGCGTGCCGGCACCGAAGGATGAATCACGAGCACGTAAGGTGAGGACGCGAGCAGGATGACCGGCTCGAAGTCTTTGACCGCGTCGTAAGATAGTTTGCGATGCGTGTACGGGTTGATACCAGTGGTCACCGTGGGCAGCAGCAAGGTGTAACCATCGGGTAGCGCGCTCGCAACGAGCTCGGTACCGATGATGGCGGCCGCGCCTGGACGATTGTCCACGATGACCTGTTTTCCTACTGCTTCTGTCAGCGCTTGCGCGAATGCCCTCCCGACGGTGTCCGCGCCACCGCCCGCAGGCCAGGGCACGACCAAGCGAATGGGGCGGGTCGGATAAGTAACGATCGACGAGGCCGGAGTTTGCGCAGCCGCGCATACTATGCTGCCAGAAATTCCCAATGCGATGACGACGCAGTGCCATCCCCCGAACGCGCACGCGCGTGTCTGACGAAAATTCCGGTTCATCGCTTTGTCCTAATCAAACGAGTATCATACCGCGTGCCAGAGCGGGGTCATGATCTTAAAATTGATCCCGCCTCGATTAGGGGCGCAACACTTTCGATTTACCTTCGCACCCATTCCCGGATCTGATGGTGGGCAGGATGAGTGAGAGTTCTCTGCATTGATTGCTGCGGAGAGCGGCAAGTTTCGCGCGGTCATTCATCGCGCGGATCAATGCCGAACAATCCAAAATTGCGCTATTGCACCGTGGTACCCATGACAAGGAGAGATCAATGCATAAGATTATCGACGTTCGCTGCCGCCTGACTACGCCCGAGGCCGGGAACTATTTCAGAGACCGCTTGAAGCGCCGTGGCCGCTACGACGCGATCGAGGCTTGGGCGGACGGCGGCACTGCAGAGGGTTACTTCAAGGAGATCGGAAAGTACGGGATTACAACCGCAGTATCGGTATCCGGGCAGTCGCCGGATCTCAAAATCGGCGGAAGACCGCAGGGCGCCCGCACCACCTCGAATGATGATATGGCGAAGTTTCAAAGCGAGAACTGGGGACGCTTCATCGGAGTAGCCGGCATCGACGTCGGCAACGTGCTGCACGACTCGATGCAGGAACTCGAGCGCAGCCACAAGCTCGGACTGCGCGCCGTCTTCATCGAGCCTGGACGCTCGCCCAAGTGCGATCTCGACGATCGCCGCCTGTGGCCCTTTTATGAGCGAGTCCAGCAACTCGACATGACCCTCATTCCTCAGACATCGGGCCTCTGGGGCGGCATGTCGATCGACTTCGCCAATCCACGCCATTTAGAGCCCATCGCCGAGGATTTTCCCGACCTGCGCATACTCGCGGGTCACGCGTGCTATCCCTACGTGCGCGAGGCCATCATCGTTGCGGCGCGGCACCCGAATATCTGGCTTTCACCCGATATGTATCTGATCCAGATGGGCACAGAGGATTGGGTGAAGTCGGTGAACGGCAATTTCTTCGGGTTGCAGGACCAGTTCCTCTTCGGCACCGGTTATCCCGCGATTCCGCTGAAACCGTACATCGATGAATTCTGGAAATTGCCGTGGAAGCCTGATGTGCTCCCGAAAATTCTCTACAAGAATGCGCTGCGCTGCTTCAAGCTCGAGGATGATCCAAAATTTAAGGCGATGTACCCGTAGAGGCTAACCGCGGAGTTCGCTCTCGATGGCCTGCTGCAAATGCTCGAGCCCGAACGAGACGTCGTGCATTACACCGTTGACGAAGAAAGTAGGCGTGGACCGGACTCCGCTCTTGTTCCCGCTTGCTAAATGTTCCTGCACGCGCTGCGTGTAAACGTGGTCATCCATTTCATAGTCATAACGCTCGAGATCGAGCTCTGCCTTTGCCGCGTACTCCCTGAGGCTTTTTGCTTTTAAATGCATCTGGTTTTCGAACAGCAGGTCGTGCAGTTGCCAGAATTTGTGCTGTGCGCCCGCCGCTTCTGCCGCCTCCGCCGCCAGCTCGGCATGGGGGTGCACTTCACGCTGCGGAAAATGCCGGAACACAAAGCGCACACGATTCCCGAAATGCTTGAGCAGTATTTTCACCGCATGGTAAGCCTGACCGCATGATGGACATTCGAAATCGCCGTACTCAAGAAGGATGACCTTCGCCGATTCCACACCCAGTATGTGATCAGTATGATTCAGCGGGACGGCGAGCGCGTTCGAGATTGCCTGTTGATTCATTGCTGTTTCCTTTCAATATGTCCAGTTAGGTTTCAGCCAGCGTCTGCTCGAGTCTTCCATTACGCCTTATTTGACAATTGCGCAGGTTGAGGTTCATGCGAAGCGAGCCACGCGTGCACTTGCGCAACGACTGCTGCACCTTCCCCCACCGCAGCCGCCACACGCTTGGTCGAGCTGGCACGTGCATCGCCGATCGCGAATACTCCCGAGATGGCCGTCTCGAGCGATAGCGGATGGCGGTCGCGCTCCGATGGCACTGGCCGCACGTATTGATCGGGCGAAAGATCGAAGCCGGTACACACGAATCCCTTATCATTCACTTTCACTCCGCAGCCCGCGAGCCATTCGGTGTTCGGATCGGCGCCGACGAATAGGAACACGCGCCGGATCGGTTTGGTTTCCTCGACGCCGCGCGCACGATTGCGCCAGCGCACGCCGGCTACGCCTTCGTCACAACCTTCGAACGCGACGATCTCGGTCTCCGTATGCAGGGTGACGTTCGGCAGCGACGTGATGCGTTCGACCAGATAGGCCGACATGCTTTTTGCGAGGTCACGCCCGCGTATTAGCAAATGCACGCGCGCAGCGTGACTCGCAAGGAACACTACCGCCTGCCCCGCCGAGTTACCGCCGCCGACGAGCACCACCTCTTCCTGCCGGCACAGTTTGGCCTCGATCGGTGAAGCCCAGTAATAGACGCCGCGGCCCTCATACCGTTCAAGCTCGGGGATAGCGGGACGCCGGTATTTCGCGCCCGTGGCGATGACCACGGTTTTGGCTGATAGACGCGTGCCGCAATCGAGGTAGAGCGCGCGCGGCGAGACCGTGCAGTCGATCCGGGTTACCGCTACCGGCACCGCGACGTCCGCGCCGAATTTCTGCGCCTGCACGAATGCGCGTCCGGCGAGCGCCTGGCCCGAAATGCCCGTCGGAAAGCCGAGATAGTTCTCGATGCGCGAGCTCGCGCCCGCCTGGCCGCCGATCACGCGCGTGTCGAGCACCAGTACTGAAAGCCCTTCCGATGCGGCATATACCGCCGCGGCGAGGCCGGCGGGACCCGCGCCGGCGATCGCAACGTCGTACACGTGATCAGTGCTTAATACAGGATACATGCCAAGGCGGCGCGCCAGCTCCTGCTCGGTCGGGCACTTCAAGACCGTTCCGTCGGGGCACACCACCAATGGCAGCTCGTCGAATCGCGGCGCGTGCAGCTTCATCACTTCGTCTGCGGCGTGATCGACCGCGGGATCCAGCACCGTGTGCGGATGGCCGTTGCGCGACAGAAATCCCTGCAGCCGCACCATGTCTGCGGCACCGGGGGTGCCGATCAATACCGGACCGCCGGCACCGGTTTCGATCAATCCCACGCGCCGCAGGATCAACGCGCGCATGATACGTTCGCCCAGCTCGGCCTCGGCCACCACCACTGCGCGCAGCGACGGGGGATCGATCACCAGCGCTTCGACGACATCGAGCGCGCGTGCGTCGACGAGGGCAGGACGACCGGAGAGCTGGCCGACCTCGGCCATGAACTGGCCGGGCATGTGCTCGATGATGGGCGATTCCGCACCCAGGGCATTCTTGCGCGTGATCGCGACGCGTCCGCGCAGCAGCACGAGCATGCCCGGCCCCGGCTTGCCGGCTTCGTACAGCAATTCGCCCGGCTGCCAGGTCTTAACCGAGCCGAAGCGCCGCAGCCGATCGATCTCGGCAGGCGCGAGCTTCGGAAACATCTGGTCGACGCGCGACGCAAGATTGGGGGGAAGCGCCACCTTGATTCTGCCCGGCGCGATGTGCAAGTCGGCGCCGTCATCCGGGTGACCGGGTTCCATCGACAGCGGCGTATCGGGTGTTTTGTTCATATTGGCCGTGTGCGTGATCTGCGAGAAATGCGGCGTTTAGACGTTCGCCGAAGGTGTACGGTATCGAAGCGCATATGAATCATAGCACCTCCGGATATCAATTCGGTTCAAGCGGTGCGCGTCATTTCGTACCCATTTGCGCTTCCGCTGTCCACGCCGCGGATGATGATGACAGGCGATAGGCTGCAATCCCGTTTAGTGTGAGAAACGCTAACGTCAGCGCCAGAACAGCACTGACACCGGAGTGAAAAACGAGAAAAGCGCCGATGGCCGCGCCCAGGAACATCGTGACTGTCGCCACTAGCCGACGGCCGGGGTGAGGATTGCTCCCGCCCGCCGAGTCGGCAGCGAACCCGGTCAGCGTCAATGTCAGCACGGTCGTCGTCAGGTCGGGAACGCTGAGACGGCGCGCGGCGGCGTGACTCGGGCGGCATGTTGTTCACCGGCGATCTCAATAATCATGATTTTTTCCTTGCCCTAGCCGCCTCGAGCAGGCAAAGATTGCTGGCTCTGTTAAAACCGGATTCAATACCCATCTGAAGGGTGCAGCGCCCCTACGCATTCTTTAGACTGTGGACACTGGCTGTTCCCGGTTTCATACTGATTCACTTACATAGAAAGGACCCTAGCCATGAAGAAATCAGCCGCAAAGAACGTGCAAGACCTTAAGCGCAGGCGGAAATCTCCGCTAGTGACTCCGACCGACCTCAAGGCAGCGGCGACGAAAGACATCGCAGGGGCCATGAACGCCATTCTTGCGGACGTGTTCGCGCTTTACCTGAAGACCAAGAATTTCCACTGGCACATGAGCGGGCCGCACTTCCGTGACTATCATCTGCTGCTGGACGAACAGGCCGACCAACTCTACGCGATGACCGATCCGATCGCCGAACGCATCCGCAAAGTAGGCGCGTCCACGCTCAGGTCAATTGGCGACATCGCGCGCACTCAGCGCGTGCTGGACAATGATGCCGACTACGTCGAGCCGCTGGACATGCTGGCCGAGCTGCGTGAGGACAACAAGACACTTGCCGCCCGCCTGCGCGAGGCACACAACGTATGCGACGAGCACCACGATATCGCGACCGCCAGCCTGATCGAAGTCTGGATCGACGAGACCGAGCGGCGCACCTGGTTCCTGTTCGAAGCAAGCCGCCACGGGGACGCCACGGGACATTGAGTAGTAGTCATTAGGACAACGAATTCCAAACGTCGCGACGCGCGTCGCGCGCGGATCAGGATTCGCGGTCGGCGATCCAGTGCGAGGATCGCGTCGATTCTCCCTGGACGAGAAACTGATTCGCGCGCTGCTGGATCGCGCGATCGGCGACACTGACACGTTCGTGCTGGCGCAGGTGCTCGATCCACGATTCGTCCATAAAGCATTCCACGAAGCGCGCGGTGTCTGCCGAATCGTGAAAGAGCTCCCAGAAATACGCGCCATTGCGACGGCGCATTTCACGCACCGCGTGCATCGCGCTTACGAATTCGGCCCGCTTGCCGGGTTGCACCCGGTATTCGATCGTGACCATGACCGGTCCACGATCCGGTTCAGGAATCTCGGCAAGGACCGGTGCCGCCCAATCGAGCGACGGCTTGAAATCGAGCACTTCGTGATGACCAAGCTTGAATCTCCAGGTCAGTCCGATGGCGATCACCATTCCGAAGGCCGCCGTCGTCAACGCAGCCGGAATGCCGATCCAAGTTGCGACCTGTCCCCACAAAATGCTGCCGAGCGCCATTCCTCCCATGAAGACGACGACAAAGGCAGCCAGTCCACGTGCACGAACCCAGGCGGGTAACGTCATTTGGGCAGCGACCTGGAGTGCCGAAAGAATCGAGATCCAGGCGACGCCCGTCGCCAGCATAGCCACGGCTAACAGACCAATATTCTGCAAATATGCAAGTGCGAGCGCGGCAAGCGCGTAGAGCGCGGTCGCGCCTGCGACAAGGACGTCGCGCGAAATCTTCGCTCGCACTCGCGGCAGCAGCATGGCGCCGGCGACGGCACCTATGCCGATACAAGTAAGTAGCAAGCCATAGATTTCCGGGCCGCGCCCAAGCTCGCGCCGCACAATCAGTGGGAACAGCGACCAGGTTGCAGCAGCGAACACAAAAAAAGCGCTTCCGCGGATGAGCACAACCTGCAATGCGTAGCTATGCATAACGAAGCGCAAGCCCACGCGTATCGCACTCAGAAAGCGCTCGGCAGGCAACGAGCTCTTGCGCTGCTCGCGCCGCCATCGCAGCAGCACCGCGAGAATACCGATGGATGACAGGGCATTGAGCACGAAAACGAGCCACGCTCCCACTGCTGCCACCAGAATACCTGCGATCGCCGGTCCGATCGCGCGCGACACATTGATCGCAATGCTGTTCAACGCGATGGCGGACGGCATCTGGTCAGTCGGGACGAGCTCCGGCACGATTGCCGCCCACGCCGGCATCACAATCGCCGCGCCGATGCCAAGCGCAAAGGTAAATCCGAGCAGGACCCAGGGGGTCGTCATCTCGAGCCACGTTAAGAGACCAAGCGCGCCGGCGATAACCAACAGATAGACTTGAGCGGCTATTAAAAGTCGCCGGCGATCGATGATGTCGGCGAGCGCGCCCGCCGGCAGTGCGAGCAACATCAACGGAATGCTGTCCGCAGCTTCGACGAGCGCCACCATCGACGGTGACGAGGAAAGCGAGGTCATCAACCAGCCGGCCCCAACGTCCTGCATCCACGTGCCGACATTCGAGACGATGGTGGCGATCCACAAGTTGCGAAACAGCGTGTTTCGCAGTGGAAGCCACGGCGAATTTGCCGAGCCGGACGGCTGCGTCACTGAAGATGATGCAGACTGACCAGGCTTCATCGGGATCTCTGGCCTGTTGAGAGCATAGCGATCGCACTTTGAACTTTTGTATTATGCTCGATCGACGTGCAGGTGGGACGCCTGCGGAAGAAAATCGAGCCCAAAGGGACGAACGTCGAATTCATCCACACCGAGCGGGGCGCAGGCTACATTTTCACCGAAGCCGTCGAAACCGTGCGCTGAAAGTTTTTACATGCCTCACGGCTGCGCGGTTACAAGTCGCGGCGCAATACGAGCTTCGCGGATCGGCAGATTCACGAGCGCCGCGGCGCTCGCAAGAATGATATCCGCGTACCACATCCAGAGGTAATTGCCGTCGCGCTCGAGCGCAAGGCCCCCCAGCCACGCGCCCAGAAAGCCGCCGATCTGGTGCGATAGCAGCGTGAGCCCAAAGAGCGTGGCCAGATAGCGCGTGCCGAACAGTTTACCCACCAATCCGGCGGTCGGCGGCACAGTCGCAAGCCAGGTAAAGCCGAGAGTTGCAGCGAAAACGTAAAAGGTAAGCGGTGTTTTCGGCGCGAGCAAATATACGATGATGATCAGCGCGCGACTTGCGTACATCAGCGCCAGAAGACTTTTCATGCGGAAGCGCTGCCCGAGCGCGCCGGCGGTGAGACTGCCCGCGATGTTGAAAAGACCGATCAGCGCCAGCGAGTTCGACGCCACGGTGGGCGGCAGACTGCAAAGCTGCACTTCACCCGGCAAGTGCGTGACGAGGAACGCGATATGAAATCCGCACGTGAAAAATCCCGCATTCAGCAAACGGTAACTCGGATCACGAAACGCGACGCGCAGCTGCTCGCGCAGCGTGATGCCGGGCGCGGCCGGCGCCGGTGAAGAGGATATCGGTGTTGCTTTCGGCGCGGCCATCGTGCGAGGCTTGCGCAGCGGCCAGGCCAGCGGAATTGTCAGTAAGGTCGTGGCGGCCATCGTCAGCATCGCTGCAACCCACCCGGCCGCACCGATGATGAACTGCATTAACGGCGCGAACACGAACTGGCCTAATGAGCCTCCTGCGTTAATGAAACCGGCTGCAAAGGAGCGCTTTGCGACAGGCAGGCGTTGCGCCGTGGCGCCGATCAGAATCGAGAAACTGCCCGCGCCGGCGCCGGCTGCGCTCAAGATTCCCATCGTCAACAGCAATCCCCACTGCGTATCCACGAAGGGCGTCAGCGCGGTGCCGAGTGCCAACAACACGCCGCCGGCGATGATGACTCGAAATGAGCCGTACTTATCCGAGATCGCGCCGAACACAGGCTGCGCGGCGCCCCATACGAATTGGCCGACTGCCACCGCAAAACTGATCGCCACGATGCCAAGGCCGGTGGACGTATTGATCGGCGATATGAATAACCCGGTGGTTTGACGCGCGCCCATCGTGATCATCAGGATGGCGGCCGCAGGGAGCATCAGCAGCCACACGTTATGCCTGGAAGTTTCGGTCGTGTTGTTCAAGTCGGCGCTCCCGAAGCTTGAACGTCGGCCGGGCGGCTCGGCACAATGAGATTGCCGACAAAGATCTGTACCGGCTCCTCATTTTGATTCAGCGTCGTTATGCGCAGCTTGATCCACCCCTGGTTCGGACGCGACTTCGAAGGCCGGACTTCGAGAACTTCGCTCTCGACACGCAGCTCATCTCCGGGCCGCACCGGCCGCGGCCAGCGCAATTCGTCGAAGCCCGCGCCGATGATGCCGCCCGCGGGTTTGAACTCGCTTTCGACCAGCAGCCGCATGGTCAGCGCAGCGGTATGCCATCCGCTCGCGGCGAGTCCGCGGAACATCGTGCCGCGTGCCGCGTCCTCGTCAAGATGAAAAGGCTGCGGATCGAATTCGGCGGCGAAAGTCTTGATCCGCTCCTTCGCAATCCGAATCCGCCCGGAACCGAAAGTCTGTGCCACCGCAAAGTCTTCGAGATATCGCCCGGTCATTCTAGAAATCTCCTCTGCAAATAATTTCGAGGCCGCGCCGTGTCAGGCCGATCCGGAGCGAACCACGCACCCCTCGCGACCGCGATCGCGATAATCAGGCCGAAGGCCGCAAGCGCCACGCTCAGCGCGATAAAGACGTGAGACAGGTCGCCGCCCCATTGCAGCGCCAGCCAGCCGCCGCCTGCCGCAATCACCAGCCTTGTCAAGTTTGCGAGCAGCGGCCACAGCATCCGCCCGGCGCCCTGCGAGGCAAAATAGAGAGCCATGCCAAGCCCGAACAACCCGTAAACGGGACCGACCGTTTGCAGATAGCGCGATCCTGCGGCAAGCATTGCGGCATCCGAACTGAACAACGAGAGCCAGGCGTGGGGAAACGCAGCCGCGCAAAGGCCTATCGTCTCGGTAGCACCGGCGGCCACGGCCGCGCCTATCCATGCCGTGCGCAAAGCGCGCTCGCGTTGCCCCGCGCCGACGTTGGTCGCGACCATCGCCACCAGCGGACCGCCCAGCCCGAAGACGAGCGGGATCAACAGGTATTCGAGACGCGAGCCGGTGCCATAGCCCGCGATCGCCGCGGGCCCGAACCGTCCGACGAAACCCGTTGCAATCGCGATCGTAAGATTGGTTTGAAGGGTAATCAGAGCGGCGACGGCGCCTACGCGCAGGATGTCGCGGAAGAGCGCCCAACGGAACTGAATGCCGTGGAAGTGCGGCCGGACTACACTTTTCCCCGACCAGAGATATGCCGCGAACGCCATGCTTCCCGACGCGTAGTACGCAACCACCGCCACGGCGCCGCCGGCTACGCCCAGCGCCGGAAATGGGCCCCACCCGAAGATCAGGCAGGGCGACAAAGGAATCAGCACCACGGCGCCGGCGCAGGTGACGATGGCGGGTACCGCCATGTTGCCCGTGCCGCGGATCGCGCTCGCCAGCGAGTTGAACAACCACACCAGAATCGCGCCGCCAAACACGACGTTGGAGTAGATCAGCGCGACATTGAGCGAAGCTCCGCTCCCGCCCATGCTGCTGTAGAGCCAGTGTCCGCCAGCCAGCACGAGTAACATGAAGACGCAGCCGAAAAGCACCGCAATCGCGAGCGCATGGTGCACCAGCGCGTTGGCGTCGGCGCGGCGGCCGGCACCGAGCGCGCGTGCGATCGCCGACGAGATCCCACCGCCCATGGCACCCGCCGACATCATCTGCATCAGCATCACCACGGGAAATACGAGTGACACACCGGCGAGCGCATCGGTCCCGAGCTTGCCGACAAAATAAATCTCGATCAGTCCGACCGAAGACTGCACCACCATCACGAGCACGTTCGGCGCGGCGAGGCGCAGCAGGGTTCCAACGATCGGCCCCTCGAGCAGCACGCGCGTGCGCGGGTCGAGCCCGCCGCCGAGTGTGGAACCGGCGGCAGCGCGCTGCAGGTTATCCTTTAGAGGCAAAGCCGTCTCCGCCGAAACAAAAAGCCCGTTGACAATATGTGCATATGCGCATAATATAGGCGCATATACTCTCATCGTCAATCCGCGCGGAAATATCTTATGCCCTCGAGTGGTCCAGCCCTGCCCACGGCGTGCAGCTGCCTGGCGATGCGTCAGGCCGCGCGACACATCACCCAGTTTTACGACCAGTACCTGGCGCCCGCCGGTTTACGCACCACGCAGTTTTCGATCCTCGCGAAGCTCAAGCGTATGGGGCCGATCACGATCAATGCGCTTGCCCGAGAGCTCGTCATGGATCGAACCACGCTCGGACGCAACATTCTGCCGCTGGAACGTGACGGTCTGATCACGATCGAGAAAGGAGCGTCGGATGCGCGCAGCAAGGAGTTGCACCTGACAAAAGCGGGCGCCGAGCGGTTTCGCGCCGGAATCAAGAAATGGGCCGAGGCCCAGAAGCGCTTCGAGTCGACGTTCGGCAGCAAACGTTCGTCGGAGCTGCGCGCGCTGCTGCAGGCCGTCGTTACGACCGATCTTGGCGCAGCGCGCGACGCCGCCTTAGACTGAAACGTAAATACCCTGGCGGATCGCAGCTTCATCTTTCTAAAGCGCGATGGATGAAAGCGCGGCAACGCTCGCAATAAGGTGGGTGTGCGGTTCTTTTTCCAGCTGGTCTTTTTTGTGCGCGCCCGTCAGCACGCCGACGACATGCCGCGCGCCGGCGTTGTGGCCCGCCTGCAGGTCGAGCACGGTGTCGCCAACACACATCACCCGGTGCACGCTGGTGACGCCGGTCTGCTCCATGGCCCTGAAGATGAGGTAAGGCGCGGGGCGTCCCTGCGCAACGTCGTCGCCGCAGACAACCGCATCGACCATCCCGTTCTGCCAGCCGACCGCTTCGATGATGAGGTCGGTCGTTACGCGATCGAAACCGGTATTGAGCGCGACCCTGATGCCGCGCTCGCGCAGCAACTTGAATATTCCGACGGTGCCTGCAATCGGTTTGACGCCACCCGCTTTAAAGAGCCGTGCAAGGTAATCGCGAAAGTCGTTGAATATTGCGTCGGTCAGCACTTCGACTTCCGTAGTGTGATGCCTCGACACAAAATGCCTGATAGCGTCGCGCTTCGACGCGCCGCGAACCGCGCGCAGCGCATCGTCGCTGATTTCGATGCCATGCTTGCGCAATACCATCGTGAAGGCCTCCGGGACCTGGCCTGAGTCTTCGATAGTGGTGCCCGCCATGTCGAATACGACGAGTTCGGTGTCTGTCATGCGTTATCTCGTAATCGACAAACTGAATGCCGACGTGCACACCTCTCGGCGCCTCAAACTGCTTTAGCCGCGAGATAGCCTTCGGCTTCGAGCAGCGGAAACAGACCACCTGCCTGCATCAGGCGCTTGAGCGTTTCGGGCAGCGGCTCTGCCGTGAGCACCGCGCCGCTGCGTTGATTGCGCACCGTGTAATCGTCGAACGACACTTCTGCAACTTCGCCTTCCTCGAAAGCCGCCTCGATGCCGCGGCACTCGAGCGCCGGGAAACCGAAATTCACGCTGTTGCGGAAAAAAAGCCCATTGATCGATTCCGCGACGAGGCAGCCGAGCTTCAGGTTACGCAGCGAGCGCGCCGCGGGCCGGCTCGATCCCATTCCGAAATTGCGCCCGCCGATCAGGATATCGCCGGGCTGCACCAAGTCCACCCAGCCGGGACGGTTGGCTGAAAATACGAACTTCACCTGCTCCTCGGGCGTCAGGTAGAACGCGCGATTGGGCAGAATCAGATCGGTATTGATGTTGTCGGGAAACTTCCATACGCGCGCGGTGAATTTCATGGCCGTTGGATCAATTCAGGAATTTTCCAGGATGCGTAATCACACCCGTGACCGCTGACGCGGCAACTGTCGCGGGTGAAGCCATGTAAATGCGCGCGCTCGGGTCGCCCATGCGGCCCTTGAAATTGCGCGTGCTCGCGGTGATACAGACTTCGTCAGGTCCCAACACGCCCATGTGTCCGCCGCCGCACGCGCCGCACGTCGGGTTGGTGATAACGGCACCCGCCTCGGCGAGCTTCGCGATAACGCCGGATCGTAACGCATGTAAATAAACCTGTTGCGACGCCGGGGTCACGATGAGCCGCGTTTTCGACGACACTTTCCTGCCGGAAAGCACGCGCGCTGCGAGCTCGAGATCATCTAGCGTGCCGTTCGCGCACGAGCCGATGAACGCCTGATCGATGCGCGTGCCGGCCACCTCGGAAATCGGGCGTGAATTCCCGAGCACCGAATCGGGCAGCGCGACCAGCGGCTCGAGCGTGTCGAGATCGATAGTACGCACGCCGAAATAGTCCGCGTCCGCATCGGGATGGACCGCTGCGATTTCGCTTTTGCCGCAGGTGCGCAGGTAATCGGCCAGCGCTGTATCCGCTTCGAAGGTCGCGAATTCGCACGACAGCTCGGCCCCCATCGTTGCAAGCGTCTTGCGCGCACTGATGCTCAATCCCGCGAGCGCCGGCCCGCCGAATTCGATGTTCTGCGTCGCGTGTTCGCCGTAGCTGCCGGCGATATGCAGGAACACGTCCTTCGCCGTTACCCCGTTGCGCAGCGCGCCGGTAAGCTCGTAGCGCACGGTCGCGCCAACGCGAAACCACGTTTCGCCCTTGGTCGCCGCGTACATGACATCAGGCCCACCGACGCCGCGCGCGATGCAATTGAACGCGCCGGCGCTGCAGGTATGCGAGTCGCTGCACACCAGCACCGTGCCGGGCAGCGCGTAGCCTTGATCGGCCACCACCTGATGGCAAATGCCCTGCGTTGCACCGACGTCGTGGAAACGCGCGATGCCGAACTTCTCGACAAAACGGCGCGCGGTGCGGTGCGCGCCCGCGCTCTGGATCGTCGGCGCCGGCACGCGGTGGTCCATGATCACGACCACGCGCTCGGGATGCTCGAGTTTGAGCACCTCCTGCCAGATACTGGGCATGAAGTTGTTGTCGAACAGCACCACCGTATCGACTTTGACCGTCACGAGATCGCCGGCCGCGACCCGCTCACGTCCGCTCGCGCGCGCGAGGATCTTTTCGGCGATTGTCATTCCCACGCGCCGTTTCCTATACGCTAAAACGCTTTTCGAGATCGTCAAGCTGCGACATTCCCATCAAATCGTTGAGCTCATCAAAAGACGCCAGCAGATCGGGACGGTCGATCACGCGATTGTGCTGCACGATTTCGTCCTTGAACACGGCCATCGCGTTCATCATGCCCTTCAGCGCCGCTGTCGACAGCAGCCGTGGATAACTGACGCCGGCAACGCCCAGATCCTGCAATTGCTGCGGCGACATGAGCGGCGTTGTTTTGCGCGAGCGCATGCCGAGCCCCATATTGACGATGAGCGGCTTGGGCACGCCTTTCGCGACTTTGGCGATGTCCTCCTTCGATAGCAGTGCGTCCGCGTACATCACATCGGCGCCCGCTTCGGCGTAAAGATTGAGGCGGTGGATCGCTTCATCGACCCCGAGCGGCCCTGCCGCATCGGTGCGCGAAACGATCACGAAATCGGAGTCGCGCCGAGCATCGACAGCGGCCTTGACCTTCTGCACCATTTCTTCGGCGGGAATGCAGGACTTGCCGGCCATGTGGCCACAGCGCTTGGGCCACACCTGATCTTCGAACATGAGTGCCGCCATGCCGGCTTTCTCGAAAGCACGAACGACGAAATGAACGGTCATCGCGTTGCCATAGCCCGTATCAGCATCGGCGCGCATCAACAGCTTGTCGGTGCAGTCTGCGAGCCGCCTTGCGTTGGCGAGATTTTCGTCGAACGTCATGACGCCGCGATCGACCCAGCCCATGCGGCTTTCGGAAACCCCCGCGCCTGAAATCGACGCCGCCTTGAAACCCGAGCGCTCGACCAGCCGCGCGGTGTACCCATCGTAGATACCCGGTTGGATGAGGATTTCGGGCGCGTTCATCAAATCTTTGAACTGGCGGCCTTTGCTAGCCATGAATTTTCTCCTGAGTAAAGACGCCAAAGGCGCCCAAGTACATTGTTCGCTTCGGATTATTGCATATCACGCCGCGCGCTATCCCGCGGGTTCGGCTTTCAAGCCGATCGCCTTGATCAAGTTTCTCCATTTCGCGAGATCCTCGCGCAGGCGCAGAGCGAATTCTCCCGGCGTGCCACCGACCACATCGCCTCCCAACGCGGCCAAGCGCTCGCGCGCGTCGGTATCGCTGATTCCCTTGACGATCGCTGAGTTGAGATGCGAGACGAGCGGGCGCGGGGTCGCTGCGGGCGCGAGCACGCCGAACCAGCCACTCGCCTCGTAACCCGCAACGCCCGACTCGGCGATCGTCGGCAGCTCCGGCGCCAGCGCCGAGCGCTTCGCGCCGCTGAGCGCGAGTGCGCGCAGCTTGCCCGCCTTGATCTGCGGCATCAGCGTGCTTAAGTCACCCGACATCAGTTGCACCTGACCCGCGAGCAAATCGGACATCGCCGGCGCGACGCCTTTGTACGGAACGTGCACGATGTCCACCTTGGCGAGCGCCTTGAAGAGCTCCATCGCGAGATGCGTGGTTGCGCCGCTGCCGGGCGAAGCGTAATTGAGCTGTCCGGGTTTCGCCCGGGCGAGTGCAACCAGGTCTTGCACGCTTTTCACCGCCAATGATGGATGGACCACGAGCACGAACGGCATGCTCGAAACCAGCGTGATCGGCGCAAAGTCGCGCACGGGATCGTACGGCACCCGCTCCGCTACACCAGGCAGGATTGCGAGCGGCCCCGCACTGCCCATCAGCAGCGTGTAACCGTCGGGCGGGGCCTTAGCGGCAAGCTCGGTTCCGATCACGCCTGCGGCGCCCGCGCGATTGTCCGCAACCACAGGCTGGCCGTACGCTTCGCCGAGCTTCTGTGCGACAACGCGCGCCGTGAAATCAACTCCGCCGCCTGCGGCGAATGGCACAATCAAACGAATCGGCTTGGTCGGATAATTCTGCCCCGCGGCATGCGCTGCGAGAAAAAAAGCCGCGGCCATTGCGCATTGACCGATGATTGAGCGCATTGCTCGTCCACGCGGAAAATGGGAATTCATCACGCGTTTTGTTTAGAGTATTTCTCGTTAAGTTTGATTTGAAAGGTCGTGCGGCATAACTAATGACGTCCTAAACTCTCCGCACTGCGCGACGCACGATTCTACTCCCACAACTTGCGGGCGCCAATTTTGTACCCGCATGCGTGCGAGTTCAACACACTGGAAGTCTGCCCAAATGTTTTCGCGTTGCCGCTCGTTGCAATAGAATCCGGATTGCGCGTAGCTAAGGACAGATTGAAAGGTGAAGAAATAAAAATGAATGGCAATAGCAAGGAAATTCTGATGGCTGTGCTGCTGTTGGCCAGCAGCGCAGTAGCGCAGGACTATCCTTCACGCCCGATCCGCATGATCGTGCCGACCACCGCCGGCGGCAGCGTCGATATGCTCGCACGTACCGTCGGACCCCGGCTCAACGAGCGCTGGGGACAGCAGGTCGTGATCGATAACCGCTCGGGAGCAGGCGGCGTAATCGCCGCCGAACTCACGGCCAAAGCGCCGGCCGACGGCTACACGCTGATCATGGCGACCATTTCATCGATGGCGACCAATGTGAGCCTGATGCGCAATCTGCCGTATGACCCCGTGCGCGATTTCGCGCCGGTTACGCAGGTCGCATCGCAGCACCTCATCCTGCTCGCGAATCCCGGATTCGCCGCGAAATCAGTTTCGGAGCTGATTCAGCTCGCAAAAGCGAAGCCCGGGCAGATCGCCTACTCCACGGCCGGCAGCGGCACCGGTGGCCACCTTTCGGCCGAATTGCTGAAGCTGCTGGCGGGAATCGATCTGGTGCACGTTCCCTATAAAGGCGCTGCTCCCGCGCTGGTCGATGCGATCAGCGGTCAGGTCCCGCTCACGATGATCAGCATCATCACAGGTCTGCCGCAAATCAAATCCGGCAGGGTGCGCGCATTGGCGGTCAGCGGAACGCGCCGCTCACCCGCGCTGCCCGACGTGCCGACAATGATGGAAGCCGGAGTGCGCGGCTACGAGTCGAGCACCTGGTACGGCGTGCTCGCGCCCAAGGCAACGCCGCGGCCTATCGTGATGAAACTCAATACCGAGATCGTGGCGATTCTCAAACTGCCGGAAGTCAGGGATCGGCTGCTTGCCGAAGGTGCCGAGCCGGTCGGCAATACGCCCGAACAGTTCGGCGAATTCATCAAATCAGAAATCGCCAAGTGGGGCAAAGTGATCAAGGCGGCTGGAATACGCGCTGAATGACGATGCGGCAGCGAATACCAGCGCCGCTTCACACTCTCACCACGCGACCGTGCCGCCGTCGACCGGGATGATCGCCCCTGTGATGAAATTCGAAGCATCCGACGCAAGCAATACTACGATGCCTTTGAGATCGTTATCCGTGCCGGTGCGGCCAAGTGGAATTTCGCGGTCGATGCTGTCCTTGTTTTTCTCGTAGAGCTTCTGGTTGAGCGGAGTCACAAAGAACCCCGGGCAGATCGCATTCACCTGGATGTTGTGCTGCGCCCACTTGACCGCGAGATCACGCGTGAAATTGACGAGCGCGCCTTTGCTCGCGCCGTAGGCGATCGAATTGTAGGCTTTGGGATTACGTCCGACGAGGCCGGCGATCGATGCGATATTCACGATCTTGCCGCGTTTGATCTTGATCATCTCGCGGCCGAGCACTTGCGAGCACAAAAATGGCGCGGTGATATTGAGGTCGAGCACCTGCTGCCAGCGCTCGAGCGGCAGGTCCTCCGGCGGTGCGACCCATGCGCGGCCTGCGTTGTTGACGAGGACATCGACACGCCCGAATTTCCTGAGCGTTGCGTCTTTCATTGCCTCGACCTGGTCCGCCTTGGTCACGTCGCAGCCGATGGCGAGCGTCCTGACGCCGAGCTTCCCGACTTCGTGCGCTGCGTGCTCGCAATTCTCGAGCTTGCGCGAGCAGATCACCACGTCCGATCCCGCTTCGGCAAGTGCTGTCGCCATTTGCAATCCAAGTCCAGTCGCGCCTCCGGTGACGACGCTGACGCGCCCTTCAAGTTTCATCAATTGTTGTACGGTTGTCATCCATTACCTTTCACTCGTACTGCCGCAGCGCACTCCTGCAAATTTCCCTTGGTGTCCTCCACGTCCTTTGCGGCAAAGCTTTTTTTCTCTTAATCTTTCAGCAACTGCGCCGCGATGATGTTGCGCTGAATTTCGGACGTGCCTTCATAGATGCGCGTGATGCGCGCATCGCGGTAAACCGTTTCGATTCCCACCTCGCGCATGTAACCCATGCCGCCGTGTATCTGCACCGCGGCGTCGGCGACTTTGCCCAAAGCTTCCGTCGCGTAGAGTTTGGCGACTGCCGCCTCGAGCGTACCGCGCTCGCCGCGGAGCAGCGTTTCGATGCCGCGTGCGACCAGGCCGCGTGCCGCGTCGCGCTGCACCGCCATGTCGGCGAGCATCCACTGCAGGCCCTGGTACTCGGCAAGCTTTTTCCCACCCTGACTGCGCATCTTCAGGTAGGCCGCGCTTTTGTCGATCAGCTTGTCCATCATTCCGACGCAACGTGATGCGACCGTCACGCGGCCCTGCGTCAGCGTCTTCAGCGCCTGCACGTAACCCATGCCTTCGGGGCCGAGCAGGTTTTCGGCCGGCACTTCGCAGTCGCTGAACGCAACTGGCGCCGTAGTGCAACCGTGCATGCCCATCTTGAGTTCGTTGCGGCCGACCGCGAGCCCCTTGAAGCCGCGTTCGACGATGAAAGCGGAAATCCCTTTGATGCCTTTCGCTTTGTCGGTGACCGCCATCACAGTGAAAACGCTGGCGAGCGGCGCGTTGGTAATAAAGATTTTCTCGCCGTTCAAAGCGTAGCCGCTGCCCTTTCTCGCCGCGGAAGTGCGCAGTGCGCTCGGATCGGACCCGGCCTGCGCCTCGGTCAGCGCGAAACAGCCGATCCATTCGCCGCTCGCCATGCGCGGCAGGTATTTTTGCTTTTGCTGTTCGCTGCCGAGCGCGACGATTCCGGTCGAACTGATGCCGGTATGGTTGCCGATCAGTGTGGCGAAACCGTAATTGGTCTGGCCCATCACTTCCTCGATCGCGCATTTGCCGGCGAGATCAAGACCGATGCCGCCGTACTGCTCGGGTATCGTCAAACCGAACAGCCCCAGTTCGCGGGCTTTCTGCACCAGCTCTGGGGGAATCTCGTCGTGCTCCTCGATCCAGCGCGAACGCGGCTCGACTTCCTTCTCGATGAAGCGCCGCAATTCGGCGCACAGCTGCGTGACTTCCGGCGTAAGTTGCATTGTCATCCTCAGTTGCGCACCAGCGGCTTGATCAGCGCGTCGCCGGCCTTGACGCCTTTACCTTCGGCAAACACGAACAACGGATTGATGTCGATCTCGGCAACGTAATCCTTGAGATCGATTGCGAGCGCGGAGAGCCTGGCGATCGCATCGGCAAGCGCGTCGATGTCGGCGTGGGCCGCGCCGCGCGCGCCGGTCAGCACCGCATAACCTTTGATTTCGGCGATCATCTCGAGCGCCGCGGATTTCGTCACCGGTGCGATACGAAACGCAACGTCCTTCAACACTTCGGCGAAAATACCGCCGAGCCCGAACATCACCGCCGGCCCGAAAAGCTTATCGTTGGTGACACCGAGGATGGCCTCGATCGCGCCCGTCACTCTTTCCTGAACCAGCACGCCTTCGATGCGCGCGCCGGCCTGGTACCCCTTTGCGTTGCGCAAAATCTCATCATACGCCAGAGCGACATCGGCATCCGAAGCGAGACCCACGCGCACGGCCTTGGCTTCGGTTTTGTGCGGGATATCCGGTGACTGCACCTTGAGCACGACCGGGTAGCCGATACGCCGCGCGATGGCGAGCGCGCTCTCCCGGCTCGTTGCAAGCTCCTCCGCGGTAATGCCGATGCCGTATTCGCGCAGCACCTGCTTCGCCGCATATTCGCAGAGATCGTCACGCCTGCCGTTAAGCTGCTTGCGCGCTTGGCTGCCGGAGATTGCAAGCGGCTTCTCGGCGCTCTGCGTCTCGCCGCGGCGCAGCGCTTGCGCGTACCAAGACAGCGCCGCAAGCGCGCGCCCGCAGCGCACCGGCGACTTGTAGTGCGGGATTTTGACCGCGTCGAGTGTCGCGTACGCTTCGCGCGCAAGGATGTCGCGTGCGCTCCACGCGAGGAAAATCGGTTTGGTGGTCTCTCTCGAGATCGCGGCGATTTCGGTCGCGATTTTGGCCGCGAGCTCCCCCTGCAGCGACGCGTTGATCATCGCGATCGCATCGACGTTCGGATCATCGAGGATCGCCGTGAGCGTGCGGTGGATCAGGGTGAGATCGTTGAAGATCGCCGCCGTTACGTCGATCGGATTGTTAAGCGAGCCGAACGATGGAATGAACGTGCGCAGCTTCTCGGTGGTCGCAGGCGCGAGCTGCGGCACCTGCATGCCGCGGCCGACGCACTCGTCGGTCATCAGGATGCCTGCGCCGCCGGAAATCGTGATGATTGCGACGCGGTTGCCTGACGGCAGCTTGCCGCAGCGGAAAGCGCGGCAGTAATCGACCACGTCCTGGATGTCGTCGACCTGGATGATGCCGGTCTGGCGGAATGCCGCCTGGTAGAGCGCAATCGCGCCGCCGAGGTTCGCGGTGTGCGAGGCGGCCGCTTTCTGTCCCTGCTCGGTATTGCCGACTTTCCACGCCAGAACCGGCTTTTTTTTCCGCAACGCGTGCGTGCCGACTTCGAGCAACCGGTGCGCGTCCTTCAAGCCCTCGATATAGCCGACAATGATGTCGGTCTGCGGATCGTCGACGAAGTAGTCGATAAAATCGAGCGTGCTGACGCCGATCTCATTGCCGGTGGTTACGATCTGGCGGAAGTTGAGCCCGCCCTCTTTGGACGCGAGATTCATGACCGAGAAACCGAAACCGCCGCTTTGCGACACCATGCTGATGCTGCCGGCATCGTAGTCGGTGAAGAATACCGAACCGAAGCCGGCGTAGACACGGTCGGCGACATTGATCATTCCCTGGCAGTTGGGGCCGATGATGACAATGCCATAGTCGTTCGCGATCGCCGCGAGCTCGCGCTGCATCGCGACGCCTTCACCGCCAACCTCTGAATAGCCGGAGCTGAAGACGATCGCGTACGGCACGCCCCGCCTGCCGCATTGGCGCAGCAAATCGGCGACGCGCGACGCGTTGATCAGCACCAGCACCAGATCCGGCGTTTCCGGCAGCGCGTCAAGCGACGGATAGCATGTGACGCCTAAGATTTCGGTGTACTTGGGATTGACCGGGTAGAGCTTGCCGCGATACCCGTGAGACTGCAAATGCTGAAGCGGCTGACCGCTGATGGTGATCAGGTCCTGCGACGCGCCGACGATCGCTATCGAACGCGGGTTGAAAAATCGTTCCAGATCCTTGCGCATGCTGCGGCATTCCCGTGATTTCGTGCCGCCTGCGAACGGCAAAAAAATCATAATGCTACGGTTTAACCGCGATGCAGGCAAACTCATGGCGAGTTATCATTCGCTTTTACTCTGAAGTAAAAATCAAAGCGTGGAGAAAAAGATCATGGCGCTCAAGGGAATCAGTCATATCAATATCGGCTGCAGGCTGCGTGATCTGCCCGCGATCGAGAAATTTTACGGCGCGGCGCTCGGCCTGACGGTTGGATATCGCCCGGCGTTCCCCAACGACGGCTTGTGGCTGTACAGCGGCGATCGTGCATTGGTGCACGTCGTCGCGCGATTTCCTGACAACTGGCCCGGAAGCGACGAGACCCGGAGCGGCTTTGACCATATCGCGTTCGACGTAACCGGCGCTGACGAATTCCGCCAGCGCCTGATCGGTCTGGGCGTCGAGTTCGACGAGCAGAACGTCCCGACCGCGGGATTTCAAATGTTCGTGCGCGATCCGGTCGGCAACAAAGTCGAGCTCAACTTTCCCAACGACGAAGCGCCGCAGTCAGTCGCAACGGGCACGCTGTCGAAAATGCAGTTTCCAATGCTATGATTGCGCTTTGAAACCCGTCCCGCACCATAATCCCGCATGAACACCGCCACCGCATCGAGCGCAGCCGCGCCGCAATCGTTCAGGGCCGTATGGCTGATTTCAGCCGGCCACGGGCTCACTCACTGGTATACCGCGACTTTTTATTTGCTGCTGCCGTTGATCGGCAAAGAACTTGGCCTGTCGTATACCGAGATCGGCCTGATCATGACGGTGCAGCATCTCGCGGGCGCGATTTCGAACATACCCGGCGGGTTCGTTGTCGACACGGTCGGTAAAAAAGGCTATCTGATGGCGACCTCGCTGTTCTGGGTCGGCTTTCCGTACGCGTTGATGAGCCTTACTCACAGCTTCTGGATGCTGCTCGTGTGCGTGACGCTCGTCGGCATCGGCAATAATCTTTGGCACCCCGCGGCAATCTCGACGCTCGCTCACCGCTATCCCGACCGCAAAGGGCTGACGCTGTCGTTTCACGGCATGGGCGGCAATCTCGGTGAAGCGATCGCGCCATTCGTCATCGGCGCGCTGCTCGCCTGGTACGGATGGCGCACGGTGGTCATATTGAATGTCGTTCCCGGACTCGTGATGTCGGTGCTGATCCTGGTTCTGCTTGGCGCTTTATCGACATCCAAAGTCAAGGACGAAAACGCCATCAACGCGCGCGGAGAAAAGCGCGGCGTCAAGAGTTATCTCCACGATTTTGCGAGCCTGCTCAAAAACAGGGCCTTGATGCTGATCTCGATTGCGTCCGCTTTTCGCACCATGACGCAAGCCGGATTGCTCACGTTTTTGCCGGTTTATCTCGCCTACGAGCTCCACTACTCGCCGTTCGTGGTCGGCATCTGCATTACCGTGCTGCAGGTCGCTGGCTTTGTGGCTTCTCCCATCGGCGGTCATCTCTCCGATACGATGGGGCGCAAGCGCGTGATCACCGCAAGCATGGTGCTGACCGCGGTCATGATCGTCGGCATGGCGTTCGCCGGCAAGAGCGTTTTATTTGTGGTATTCATCGCGCTGGTCGGTTTCTTTCTCTACGCGATGCGCTCGGTGCTGCAGGCGTGGGCCATCGAGTCCGTTCCCAAAAATCTTGCCGGCACCGGGGTCGGCCTCCAGTTCGGAATTACGGGCCTTGGCGCCGCTGTCTCGCCCACGATCTTCGGAATGATCGCGGATGCTTACGATATCTATACCGGCTTCTACTTCCTTGCCGGTACCATCGCGGTCGCCAACGTGCTGATCTTTTTCATGCCCAACGGCAAGGCCAAGCAAGCCAAGCTCGTCACGGCAAACTGAAGCAACAGTTCTATCGGCTGGCGGGGCCGCAGCTGCCGCTGTCGATCCACAAAGCCAAATTGAAATACGTGTAGGGCGCGCCGCCGATATGTGGAAGCGGTACCCACCACAGCCACCAGTCTTCTCTGGATTCTTCGATTGAGACTGGCACGCGATCGATCGTGCAATGAGCAAGGTTCACACTGGCGAACCGCACTTGTCGTGCCCATGTCACAAACCACCGCGACTTCGTTTCATAACACTTTTGCCACGCGGCCATGCCTTCGCGGCTGGAAGACGCTTCCTGCTCTATTTTGCGGCAATCACCGCTGTCGGGATGATAGATTGACGCAGTGCCCAAAGGCTTGTCAGCTCTTGCCTTCGCAAGGATCGTCCCGGCCGCATTTGTAAAAGCCAGGTCAGCGCTGACAACGTTTCCATAGGCCTGTCTGTCATTCTTGAGTGATACGTCGTAAATCGAAACATTCAGATTTGCGTGAGTAGAAACGTGATAGTAACCCCAGCCTAGAACGACTATCGTTAGCCCGGCGAATAAGAAGAGTGCTTTCCACATCTAAGATTGCGGCGGGTATGCCCAAGCTAACCGGCACCGGGCGGTCGGTTCGCGGGCGGTGCCTGCGCGGCATCGGGATTCAGCGCAAGACCAGAGAACATCCCTCTTCGAGTGGCGAGCCACGCGAATCCAACGAACAGGACAATCAGCAAGACCAGTGCCGCGCCGGTCAGCCATATCGTGAGAGGGCGGACGGGCCCGCTTGGCCACAACATCATGGCAATGATAGGAACGCAGACTAACGCTGCAACCACCGGAGCATGACGTTGGAAGACCAACACCAACGGAGCGCCAACTACGAGTGTAAGCAGCGCTGCCGCAAGCAAAGACCTTGTGAGAATCAGCGTTGCAGTCAACGTGACTTCGTGGCCAGCAAGGGGAATGAGCGAGTCGGTAAACTTTGTCGCGGCCGCATAGATGACGACGGATGCCCAAGCGAAGGTAGGCAGAAAAAGAACACGCGTTAGCATAGAAAACTGAAAGTATCCGGGGGCACGCCAGGCGGCGAGGAAGGTCAACACCGCGAACAGCGCCACGGCGACAGCAAACCACTGACCCAGCCAGCGCAACGAGTAGCCGGTGTAATCGATGGCAACAATGGCAAGCCAGACTATGGCGAGAATAAGTGGAGCAATCTCGGAGCGGCGCATGATGTCAGCGATCCTCTCTAATGTGAAGCAGGTGAAAAGACAAGTGACAATTTAGTTGGAAGATCCACAGATATTGATGTGTAGTGGTCGCGCGACTACTACAAATTAGTGCTCCCTACTTTGACGCTCAACGTAGTGTTAGACGGCTGAGCGCTCGATAACAGTGTCTTGCGCCGATGACGAGCCATTATGCTTGATAACAGAGCAGCCCTGCTAGATAACGTAGCCGTGCGGAATAACATCGCATGGTCATATTTCGTTCGTTAATGCCTATTCTCCTCCCGTTCTTCTAGAGCGGGACCGCGAACGGCCGCACTCCTCGTCCGTTATCTGACAATGTCTGCCAAATCAACTCCCGAATCGAATGCGGTCATTGCGGTGAGCTTGGGTCGAAGCCCAAGTTATTCAAAATCGATAGTGGATTCACATCCTCGACCGTCAAGGAAGAGTGCAGGTATCTGGGCAACGGATGCGACTGAGACGCTTGCAAACGCACTCATGGGTGCCCGTGCGGGGATTTGTTCGAAGAATGCTCGCGTTACTTTAGCCGTCTAAGTGCAAATGTGCAGCCGATTCTTTCGCCGGGAAGCTGCGTGGCGTAATGACGGGTTTCAAGGCTGCGGGTTTGACACAGCGAGCGATGGTGACCGAGTTGACGACGCTGGGGATTCGCACCCCGAACGGCGCCCCCGTATGGTCACTGATCCAGGTTCAGCGTGTGCTCACGCGGGGGACAGATCCGCGCCCCCCTTTCGAACTGCAGTTGCCTCACCGTAGTGAACTGCGGTTTTCTGGAAATGACTGACTGCTATCGAAAGCCGCGACCTTCCACTATTGGACCCAAACCGGTCGGTATCGAATCTCGAAACCGAACGCTCGGCTCATTGGCGTGCGCAAACAAACCCCTTAACGGGATGGAGCAACTGTCGGAGCTGCAGCGGGTGGCTTTGGCGTCGGCGAGTTGTGAAACTGGACAATAAGCCACTTGTCACCGCGTTTTTGCATCACGGCCGTGACTCGTGATGGTCCGGCTGTGATCATCTTTCCATCAAGAGTTCTTTCTGATTGCCATTTTCCTGAGATTACCACTACGCTGTCTGAAAGCAGCAAAGCCTTGTTCTCAAAAGGTCTCGCCGTAACCTCCCCACGAGTTCCAGACAAGGCTCCCGTGAAATACGCGATTACGCCTTCTGGGGTGGTGACAACTTCGGCAGAACCAGTGCCATAGAACAAAGCATCTGGAGCAAATAGCGCGGCCAACTGATTTTGGTTGCCAGTGGTGAACAACGTGAAGAATTTATCGTATGCAGCAAGCGCATCTTCTTTGGGACCGGCCTGAACTAATGTTGACCAAGCAAGCACAATCAAAAACAAACTAAATCGATTCGTCATTACGGCCTCCCAAACGGTCAACTTTATAGGTATTTTGAATTAGTCTCAGTTCCTCGAACGCGTGCGCAGCGGAGTATAACGCACTAAACGGACTCGTAAGCTCGCCAATCAAACGCACGTGAGCAAGACCGATCCACAAGCGACTCTGGTTTCCCGCAAGAATGGCCCAAGAAAGCTGTGCTACAAAGCTCACTTCGCCATCGATGCGGGTAGCCGGATGGTCACTGATTGCCATGCGACTACCGGATCCCGGCATGAATGCCCAATCTTGCCCGAGCGAGTCGCATTCATCCGAGAGCGCCTGGGGTTAACGATCCAGGAAGTCATTGCTGATCGAGGATACGGACGGGGACCGACCTACTCGGATTTACGAGCACAAGGCATTCGTCATTACATTCCGCTCCACGATCCGAGAACCGGTCATGGCAAATTAACGCCTGGCGAGTTCAAATACGATCGGCGCAATGACCGATACCAATGTCCCGAGGGGCATCATTTATATCCCTACGAGAGGCTCGACAATGGCATCAAGCGCTATCGCATTCTTGGCGGACATTGCAGAAATTGCCCGATAAAGGACAAGTGCCTGCCGGACACGGCGCAAGATCGCGCGCGCTTCGTGTATCGTGGACTGCATCAAGACGAGATCGAGGCGGTTCGACGTCGCCAGCATACGAAGACGTTCGTACGACGGCTTATTGAGCGAAAGTGGAAGATTGAAGGCATCTTCGGAGAGGCGAAGGTTAACCATGCCCTGAGGCGGGCCCGCTATCGTGGCTTACCGAAAGTGCAGATTCAGTTCTTCATGATTGCCATCGCGCGGAACTGCAAGCGGGCAGTTCTGGGCCGATTGGGCTATTTATTGCGCCTGTTACTGCTACTTACGCTTGAAAGAAAGGTCCTAGCACCGAGAAAGACAACATTCTGGATAAACGACAAAATCTGCGGCACAGGAAATGCGATCGAAAAATCCCTCGAAAAAGCGTTGACGTTCGCTGTCTAGATAAGAAAACAAGGGTTGTTCAACACGCCGTTGCGACTACTACAATTGACGCCATATTCTGCACTTGCCATCGTCATTGCTCAATACCGATGCGTAATGGGAAAATTCTGTCTTTCTATGCGGCTTCCTTGCACGGACCACACCCTCGTCAAGGGAAATGCTACGCTTGTCCATAAGAGACTTCATCCACAATTTGGATGCCAGACGTGCTTTTTTATTTTCTGCGAGGAACGATATGCCAGTCGGAGAAGAGGTTTTGATCAAGACCGAGAACGCCCTCGTCCGCGTCGTCGAGCTTGGACCGGGCGAAGTGGCGAGGTGGCACTCGCACAATGAGGTGACCGACAACATTTTCTGCCTGACCGGCAGGATGTATGTGCGGATGAAGGATCCGGACGAGGAAGCCTTTTTAATGCCGGGCCAGAGGTGCACGGTCATACAAGGCCGCATCCATCAGGTCGTCAATGCCGATCCGGCGAAGATGACTTACCTGCTGGTGCAGGGCGGCGGGCGCTACGACTTCAACGTGCGGGGATAATGAAAAGCAGGATCGATGCCTCTGGCTTGGTTATTGACTGCGTAGTAACGCGCCGCCGCGACGACACTATCTGGCCATCCCGAGCTCAGACAGCGCCGCGCGGAACTGCTCGTACTCGGTCTTCATGTAGCGCTCGGTCGCGGCGCTATCGAGGTACGTATTCTCGAACACGTTCGCCTCGAGGTCCTTTTTCCATTCGTCGGTCTGGGTGAGCTTAGCCAGCACGCGATCCCAAAAAGCGATTTGCGCGGCGCTCATGCCCTTCGGACCCGCCACCATGCGCCAGTTCGTGACGAGCGCGTTGACGCCCTGCTCTTTCCACGTCGGAACACTGGAGAGCACGCCACCCAGGCGGCGCGCAGCGGCGACTCCCAGCACGCGCAACTTTCCGGCTTCCAAATGCGGCACGACGTTGTTCGCCGCGGACGAATTCACGTCGACGTGTCCGCCGAGCAGCGCGGTGATGGCTTCACCGCCGCCCTGAAATACGACTGTCCTGAGTTTTCTCGCGTCGCCGCCCGCGCTCTTCGCGATCAGCGCCATCGCGATATGGTTGGTGCTGCCGAGACTGCTGCCGACCGCGACACTGACCGACGCTGAATCTTTTTTCAATCGCTCGAGCAGGTCTTTTCCGGTTTTCAGCGGCGAGGCCGGCAGCACAGATATCGCGACCGATTCGCTGAGCAATATCGCCAGCGGCGTGATGTGGGTGTAATTGATCGGGCTGCGCCCGACGATGTGATTGGTCAGCAGCGTCGGATTGCCGACGTAGATGATATTTCCTTCGCCGGCATGCTGATTGAGATAAGTCCACCCGACCGCGCCGCCGCCGCCCGGTTTGTTGACGACGGTGACTGCGACATCGACGAGATGCTTTTCCACCAGCAGTCGGTTCAGCGTGCGCGCCGTTTTGTCCTGGCCTCCGCCGGGCCCGGTACCAACGATGATTTCGATGCTCTTGTCCGGTTTCCATGGCGCGGTAGCGGCGTAAACCTCCGCCGTGCCTGCCATTCCCATGGCAACGAGCAACAGCACCGCCAATACAGTGCTACCCACGCTGCGCGTATCGGCATCTGTCTTTGATCGCTTCATTCTTGCATCCAATGTTGAAATTTCTACCGATTTTAAATCGAGTTTCAGGCCGCGAGCGGCAGCGTAACGGGACCGCCGGTGCGGAGCGAACGCTCGATCGCGAGCGTGATTTCGAGCGTGCGGCGCGCGTCATCGGCGGTCGCGAGCACGCACGCGCGGCCCATCGACAGATGGTCGAGCCAGGCACGGGTTTCGGACGCGACCGGTCCGTGGAAATCGCCGAGCGCCCAATCCCCCGGCGTGCCGCTGCCGAGAAACGCCATATTGACGTTGTGATCAGGAATATAGACGTGCGGCGCCGTGTGTTCGCTGTACATGAGCTGATCGGTATGGTCGTCGTCGATGATCAACACCCCGTCGGTGCCGAGCAGCTCGACCCGCGCCGCGTGACCCAGCGACGGGTAGTGCTGCGGCAGCGCGTAGCACACGCCGAAATTCACCACCGCGCCGTCGCTGCAGGTGACGATGACCCACGTCACGTCGTTGGTGTTGCTGTAGCCGGAACCCTTGATGAATCCGCTCTGTCCGCGCGCGAAGACCTCGACCGCGGGATTGCCCGCGAGCAGCCAGTTCATCAGATCGATGTAATAAACGAGACCCGAAACGGAGCCGGTGTCGGCCGGCAGGCGCTTTAACGTCTGCATGGCCTGTGAGCGCGAGTTGTAGACGCGCGCCGCGCCGCTCGTGATGCGGCCGAGCCGGCCGTTGACGATCTGTTCCTTGGCGAGCAGATAACGTTTCTTGAAACGGCGGCTGTAGCCGACTCGAAGCTCGACGCCGGATTGGGCGGCTGCCGCGATGATGCGGTCGGCTTCGGCGAAATCAAACGCGAGCGGTTTTTCAACCAGCACCGGCTTTCCGAGCTCGAGCGCCTGCAGGATGGGCAGCGTGTGCTCGACCTCGATCGTAGACACGACCACCGCGTTGACCTCGGGTCGCGACATCACCTCGAGATTGTTACCCGAATGAAACTGAGCCCCGACCTTTTCCGCGAGCTTGCGCGCGCGTTCGGGATCACGGTCTGCGACCGCAAGGAAATGTACCGCAGGATGCTGCGCTGCGAGCGTCGCGCGCAATGTGCCGATGCGACCCGATCCAATAACCGCTATACCCAGCTCTTTGCGTTGCAAAATTTCTCCCTTGCGTCGACGGTATCAATCGACGCGCGCGCCCGAATCCTTGACCACTTTCGCCCATTTTACAATTTCTGATTTGATGTACGCCGCAAAATCCGCGGCGGTGCCGGGATCCGGATCCGCCCCTTGGCCGCTCAGGTAACTCGCGACTGCGGGTGTGCGCAGAATTTTCACGAACTCCGCATTGAGCTTATCGACGACGGCCGAGGGCATGCCTGCGGGCCCGGCGAGACCATTCCAGCCCGCCGCCTCGTAACCCGGCACGCCCGCTTCGGCGATCGTCGGCACCTGCGGCAACGCCGCGATGCGTTTTAATGTGCTTACACCGAGCGCGCGCAATTGTCCCGCCTTGACGTACGGGACCGCCGACGGCGCGGTCGCAAACGTCAATGCCACATGGCCCGCGAGCAGGTCGATCATCGCAGGCGGCGCGCCTTTGTATGGCACATGCACGATGCTGATACCGGTCATCGTCTTGAACATTTCAGCCGAGAGGTGCGGCTGACTCCCGCTGCCCGCCGAACTGTACAGCAGTTCGCCGGGATGTTTCTTCGCGAAAGCGATGAAATCTCTGACGGTTTTCACCGGCACCGAGTTGTGCACGACCAGCACCTGCGAAGTCGAAACGAGCATGGTAATCGGCGTGAAGTCCCTGACCGTGTCGTACGCGAGCTTGCTATACAGACTCGGATTGATGGTGTGTGCGGTCGACAGGATCAACAGCGAGTACCCATCGGGTGCAGACTTGGCGACATTCTCGGCGCCGATGTTTGCCCCCGCCCCCGCGCGGTTATCGACGACGACCTGCTGTCCCCAATCCTCGGTCAGCTTTTGCCCCAGCGTGCGCGCGAGTATGTCCGACGTGCCGCCGGGCGGAAAAGGCACAACGATGCGTATTGGTTTGGACGGATACGCCTGCGCCAATGCACCGGACGCGAGGCCTGCCGCTGCCGCGCCGAGACATAACACGCCGAAACATTTCATCGCGCGTCCTGATTGCACTTTGTCCCCTCTTGAATTCGATAAACATCCGGCCAGCGGCAAATTTCCGCAGTCGCGGGTGATAATATCAAACGTTTCTTGCAATAATCGATTATAGAGCGACATTTGATTACGTCGCGGGGACAAATTTTGATTTTGAAACGAGCTCCGGCATGAGCAACGCGCGCAGCGCGTGGCACCCACAACGTGAAATCGCAATCGTCGCGGGTACGCCACCCGGCGGCGGTTTGGATCGCTCGGCGCGCGCGCTGATGAAAGTCATCGAGTCGCAGAAATTGCTCGACGTTCCAGTCAAGGTAACCAATGTCGCGGGCGACGGCGGCCGCAAAGCCTGGACTTATCTCGACCGCTACAGCGGCGATCCGCATGTGCTGTCGATCAGCTCGCCTAACCTGACGACCGATAACCTGACCGGCAAGACCACTTTCGATCATGATTCGTACACGCCGCTCGCGACGCTCTACAACGAATACATCGCATTCGTCGCGCGCGCCGACTCGGCGCTCAAATGCGGCGCCGATCTCATCGAGCGGCTAGGCGCAAAATCGGCATCGGTGAAATTTGCGCTGTCGACCTCGCTCGGAAATCCCAACCATATCGCGCTTGCAAAGGTTGTGCGACATGCGGGAGGCGACGCGCGCGCCCTCAAACTCAGAGTGTTCGATTCCGCGCGCGATGCGGTCGGCGACGTCATGGCGGGAAATGCCGATGTCTGCGCAGTCACCGCTGCGAGCGCAGTGCCGGAGCTGGCAGCCGGCACGATGCGCACGCTGGCTGTGTCCGCGCCTGAACGTCTTTCCGGGCTTTTCGAGCGCGCGCCAATTTGGATGGAACAAGGGATCGACTGCGTGATCGGCGCGTGGCGCGGCGTCAACGGCGCAAGCGGGCTCGCGCCCGAGCAGATTGCATACTGGGACGGCATTCTTTTGGCCGCCACTTCAAGCGCCGAATGGAATGCGCAACTCGCGCAATATTATTGGACCCGCATGTACCGCAGCGGCGCGGGCCTGCGCGAGTACCTGCAGCGCGAACGCGCACAGCTGAGCGCCGGACTGGCGGAACTCGGCATGCTTCAATAGGAATCCTCCTTACGCCTTACGGCTTCACTGTGCTATGCTTTTCGCCCCGCGTGTTGCGCGCAGTCGAATTGGAGTCTTAACATGCGAATGGAAGTCCATGTCCACGGTACCGCGTTCCTGTGCAAGGGCGTGCATCTGACGCAGGTCGAGCACGCGCTGCGGCCGTGGCTCGATTATCTCGAAGTCGACGCAATCGCAAAAGCGGTAAGCCTCGAGCGCGAGGAACCCGGCATCCGTTTCGATACCAAGGAGCAAGCGCTCGACATGTGCTGGACCGGCGAGGTCGGCCGCAGCTTCCACGGCCGTTTGCAGGATGCATTCCAGGCGCTCGGCCCGCTCACGGAATACGCATCCGAAATTACGGTGACGAGTTATCACGATAACGGCAAGGAAGAATTCCAGCAGATTTTCATCGGCCCGAGCGCCGAGGCGATCCACGAAATCCGCCGCCAATGCGTTGAAGAAGATCTCGCCGCGTTGCTGTCCCCGCACTTCGAAAAAGGCCGAGTCGATCAGGTGACGGCGATCGTCAACCAGATGTTCGATGAAGACTGGAAAAACCGTCCCGCGGTCGAAGAGCCCTCGATATCGACACCGGTATTGCAGCCTCATCCACGCAACCGGCATTTGCATTAGATCCGCTTGCGCGAAGAAGCGCTTGGACCGCCGGCTACACTTCCGACGGACGATGTATGGATGACATCGTCAAGGACGCGATGGCCAAATGGCCGAACGTCCCCGAAGTCTATGGCTGGCTGCGCCTGGACCGCCGCGGCGAGTGGCTGATCAAGGGCGATCGCATCTCGAATCCGATGGTCGCAGGCTTTATCAACCGCAATTACGAGCATGACGATACCGGCCGCTGGTTTTTCCAGAACGGGCCGCAACGTGTATACGTCGCGCTAACGTACACGCCATTCATTTATCGCATCGAGAATGACCCCGGCGCGGATGCGCCAATGCGCATCGAGACGCACTCCGGAAAGATCGCCAGCCGATTGAACACCGCGTGGATCGACGAGGCTGGGGTTGTTCTGCTTGTTACCGAATACGGTGTCGGCATGGTAGATGACCGCGATCTGGGCCGCCTGCTGCCATACTTTACCGACGATTCCGGCGCGCCGCTGACGGAAGAAGCAGTTGCCGAAGCAATCGAGCGTCGGCCCTCGGGAGATATCTACGGTTTGCACATTCGCCATCGCGATCAAACCGTGCCGGTGCGTGCCATCGCTGCGGACAAGGTCGCGTCACAATTCGGTTTTGTGCAGAGCCCGCAGCAGCCGGTCGGCGCGAAAGAATGCTCCTAACACAGCGCAGATCTTATCGCGCGCACAATCAACTCATGCAAGGTCTCTAGCGATGACCGTTCCCGATACGCTGATCAGCACGATCCTCAAAGCGTGGCGTTTTCTCTACAAGCGCGGTTTCATCGAAGGCTTCGGCCATATCAGCGCGCGTCTGCCTGACCCGGAGCAATTTCTGCTCGCGCGCCATTCGCTCGGTCCCAATGCGAATCCGGAAGATTTTCTGGTAATGGACATGGAGGGCCGCAAGCTCGCAGGCACCGGAGAGGCGCCGGGCGAGTATCCGATACATCTCGACATATTGAGAGCGCGACCCGATGTCGGCAGCGTCATCCACTACCACGGAATGTATTCGACGGCCTTCACCACGAGCGAGCACATTCTGCGGCCGATACATCTGATGGGCACGCTGTTTCACGACGGCGTGCCGACTTATCCCGACGTCCGGCTGGTGAGCAACCGGCAGCGCGGGCAGGCGCTCGCCCAATCGCTCGGGACGCACCGCGCAGTTCTGCTGCGCGCGCACGGCGCAGCGATCACCGGCGCCACGATCGAAGAAGCAGTCGGCGGCGCATTCCTGTTTGAGCAGAACGCGCATCGTGCATGCTTAGCCGCCGGGCTCGGCAAACCGATCTGGATCGACGAGGCGACGGCCGCCGATGCCGGCAGCGAGCTCCTCAAAAGCCGTGGGCCGTTCCGCCGCGTGTGGGCGTTGGTCGAAAGCGACAACGCGCAATGAAGCGACTCACGGTGATCAACGCCGAATGAAGTTAGACCCGCCTCGTCGCATAACTACCGCGCTGCTCTGCGCTTTGCTTGCGATGAGCGCGCAGTCTGCGCTCGCACAGAGCTATCCCGCCAAACCGATACGCATCCTGCTGCCGTTCGCGGGCGGCACCGATGTCGTCGGACGCTTGCTCGCGGCGAAGCTTTCTCCCGCGATCGGCCAGCAAGTGGTACCCGACCCGCGTCTGGGCGCCGGCGGCAATATCGCCCACGAGGCGGCTGCCAAAGCCGCTCCGGACGGTTACACGCTGTTGATGGCGGCTCCGCCAGTGGTCATCAATCCGCTGCTCAATCCCAAAGTCGGCTTTGACCCGCTGCGCGATTTTGCGCCGATTGCGCTGCTCGGCGCGATTCCGAACGCGCTGGTGGTTCATCCCTCGGTGCCGGCGAAAAGTTTGCGCGAGCTTGTGCAGCTCGCGCGCAGCCATCCGGGAAAACTTTCGTACGGTTCAGGCGGAGTCGGTTCGGCAAATCACCTTGCGGCCGAGCTCTTGAAATCGCTCACCCAGATCAACATTCTGCATGTGCCGTACAAGAGCGCGACGATCGCGCTCGTCGGCGCGATGAGCGGCGAGGTCGATATCGTCTTCGTCGCTACGTCGAGCATTGTGTCGTACGTCAAAGAAGGCAGGATGCGTCCATTGGCGGTACTCGACGTGAAGCGCGTCGGCTCGCTGCCGCAGGTGCCGACCTCAGCCGAGGCCGGGATACCGCAACTCACGGCCGTCAACTGGTATGTGCTGCTCGCTCCTGCCGGCACGCCGCGCGAGATCGTCGAACGGCTCAATGCCGAGTCGGTGAAGGCGATGACTGCGTCCGATACGCGCGAGCGCCTCGCTGCGATGGGTGGCGAGCCGGCGTCGGGGACGCCGGCGCAGGCCGCCGATTTCCTGCGCACGGAATTCGAACGGTGGGGCAAAGTTATCCGCGACGCGGGAATCAAGGCCGAGTGAGCCGGCGCATGAATCGCATGCGATTCGGATCTAGCAGGCTGATGCAGAACCCGCTGGGAGCCGCGTTTGCACGAAAAGTGCTCAGATGCAAGGCGCGCGACGAAGGTCGAATGCTCGCTCTATTCGACGAGGCGCGCAACGCCGCAGCTGGGCACTTTTCGTGCAAACCCTTCGGGGCGGTGCTTGGCGGGGCCCGCCGCAGCGTCCGCGCCAAGGCAACGGCGCAGCGCAGGCGGGCCATCGATCGCGCTCCCCGGCCTTGCTTCGCTCCGTCTACGGCTCGCGCGATCATCTGCTTTGTTGCGAACCTTGCGAATAGTCGGGCTATTCGTCTGCGGCTCGCGTCGCGCATCTCACCCCGCCAAGCACCGCCGCGGCCCCATGGGGTTCTGCATCAGCCTGCTAGGCTTGTCAGGCAAATGGTTGCTCGTCTTCGCACCATGCCTGCTTTGCAGCGTGGCGGCCGCCCAAAATTATCCGGCGAAACCGGTACGGCTCATCGTCGCCTTCACTGCCGGCGGCGGCAACGACGTGCTCGCGCGCGTGATCGCGCAGAAATTGGCGCTTGCACTGGGCCAGCAGTTCATCGTTGACAACCGGCCCGGCGCGGGTGGAACGCTCGGCGCCGAGCTCGCGGCCAAGGCAGCGCCCGATGGCTACACGTTGTTTCTGGCGGGCGTGGCAACACATGCGATCAATCCGAACCTGCAGAAAAACCTTCCCTACGATCCGGTACGGGATTTCGATGCGGTGAGCCTCATCGCTACCGCTCCGCTGCTGCTCGCGGTCCACCCGTCACTTCCTGCCCGCTCAGTGCGCGAGCTCATTTCCTTGGCCAGAGCGAAGCCCGGCGCAATCAATTTCGCGTCAAGCGGCGTGGGTAGCTCGGCACAACTCGCAGCCGAACT
This sequence comes from Burkholderiales bacterium, assembly GCA_036003485.1. GTDB lineage: Bacteria > Pseudomonadota > Gammaproteobacteria > Burkholderiales > SG8-41 > PALSA-1004. The sequence goes on from DASYSI010000078.1 coordinate 36,827, forward strand.
GTTCAAGTCGATGACGCGCACCCGCATGCAGCATGTTCCGTATAAGGGCATCTCACAGGGATTAACCGATCTCATGAGCGGTCAGGTGCAAGTCATCTTCAATGCCGCGGCCGCACTGCTTACCCACGTGAAATCCGACCGGCTGCGGGCGCTCGCGGTCACCACGCTGCAGAGGATTCCCGCGCTCGCGGACATCCCCACGATTGCCGAATCCGGAGTTCCCGGCTATCAGGCAGGATCGTGGTACGGAATCGTGGCGCCGGCTGGAACTCCGCGCGCCATCATCGACAGGCTGAGCCGCGAAACCGCGAGTGCCGTCAAGTCGCCCGAAGTCTCCGCGCGCCTCAACGCCGAGGCGGTGCTTGGCGTCGGCAGCTCCCCCGAGCAATTCGCCATCCACATCAGGGACGAGCTCGCGCGCATCGGCAAGGTCATCAGAGAGGCAGGTATCACACTCGAGTAATGCATCAAATCCGGAACGTCCCGCGCTAATGCCGGACGGAATGGAATGCCTGACAATCTCTGAGTTACAGGCCAGCCGCGTCTAGCAGGCTAAACCGCGCGGGTTTGAGTGCCGCGCTCTTCGAGCTCGACCAGCGCGCCGAGAAAATCCTTCGGATGCACGAACGCAATGCGTTCGCCATGCACGTTCGATTGCAGCGTGCCTTCGCCGAGCACGCGCACGCCTTTGGCGCGCGCGGCGGCGGCTGTCGCTTCGACATCGTCGACGTTGAGACAAAAATGATGAATCCCGCCGTGCGGATTGCGTTCGAGAAATTTTGCCACCGGCGAATCGGCGCGCGCGGGCTCCATCAATTCGATTTTCGCATTGCCGAGATCGACGTAGGCAAGGCGCACACCCTGCTGCTCGTTGGTTCTGATCGCGCCGATTTCAAGTCCGTATTTCTGCCTGATCTCGCGCGCCGCGGCTTCGAGGCTGGGAACAACGATCGAAACATGGCTTAAGCCGGTGAACATGGGTTGCCTCGCGTCATTTCAAATCACATTGTCTTGGCGCAATGCGGCGATACGCGCATCGTCGTACCCCAGCTCGTGCTGCAAGATCTCGTCGGTGTGCTGGCCCAGCGTCGGAGGTGCGCGCCGCACTGAGGTCGGCGTGGCGCTGAACTTGAACGGCGTGCCGATCACCTTAAGCGGCCCCAGCGCCGGATGTTCGACCGTCTCGATCATTCTGCGCGCTGCGGTCTGCGGATCGTCGAACGCCTGCTTGACCGAATTGATGCGTCCGCACGGCACTCCGGCCTCTTTCAGCTTTTCGATCCACGCGTTCGCGGTGTTGGTCTTCAACGTGTCGGCGATCATGGCGTCGAGCACTTCGCGGTGCGCGACACGATCTTTGTTCTGCTTGAAGCGCGCGTCGCCTGCCCATTCGGCGCGCCCGATCGCGTGCGCGAATTTCGCAAACTGCGCATCGTTGCCGACCGCCACCGCCATCATGCCGTCGGCCGTCGGATAGGTCGTATACGGCACGATGCTTGGGTGGCCGTTGCCGTAGCGTCCGCTTTCGCGTCCTGCGGCGAGATAATTGGCCGCGACGTTGGCGAGCATGAATAAACTTGTTTCATAAAGCGAGACTTCGAGATGCTGGCCGCGGCCGCTGCGGCCGCGCGCTGCGAGCGCTGCGAGTATCGAGCTCGACGCGAGCATGCCCGTGCATATATCGACGAGCGCCACGCCGTGCTTGGTCGGCGGCCCGTCCCTGGGCCCGGTGATACTCATCAGACCCGACTCCGCCTGCAGAATGAAATCGTAGCCGGGTAGTCCGCCTTTGGGGCCGTCCGCGCCGTAGCCTGTGATCGAGCAGCGGATCACCTGCGGCGCATTGGCTTCGAGCCAGTCATTGGAAAAACCCCATTTCTCGAGTGTGCCGACCTTGAAGTTCTCGACCAGTACATCGCTCGAGCGGATCAACCCGGCAAGAATCGCCTGTCCTGGTTTACACGCCATGTTAAGCGTCATCGAACGCTTGTTGCGGTTAAGCCCGAGAAAATATGCTGCTTCGCCTCCGACGAAAGGCGGGCCCCAGGTACGCGTATCGTCGCCGCCCGGCGGCTCGACTTTGATCACATCGGCGCCCATGTCACCGAGCATCATCGTGCACAACGGACCGGCAAGTATGCGCGTCAGATCGAGTACGCGCAGGCCCGTCAGGGCCCCTTCATCAGACTGCGCCACACTCACTTTCTTTTTCTGCGCATCGAAGGCGGCGCGTTGAGGTCGCGCGCGCAGCCATCGAGATAGCGCGCAAGTTCGCGCTTGTCGCGCAGACGGAACTGGTTGAAGTCCGGCCTGCGTCCCTCGATGAATGCGCCCATGCCTTCGTTCGCTTCGGGCGATCCCCACACGTGTGCGAGCAACTCCATACCGTGCTGCCACGACGCATACAACTGGTCCGACTCGAAATTGAGCGAGCGCTTGGTCATGCGCAGTGTGAGCGCGCTGTGGCCCTTGATGGTCTCGCACCACTTGAGCGTTTCTGTAACGAGGTCCTTCTGCGGCACGCATTTGTTGATGAGGCCGACCGTAACCGCCTCTTGCGCGGTGAAACGGCGTGCGCAGAAAATCATCTCACGCGCGAGCCGCTCGCCGATGATGCGCGGCAGATACTGCGTTGCACCCACCGTCGGGCACGCGCCGACCTTGGCGCCGGTTTGTCCAAGCACCGCATTTTCAGACGCGATCACCACATCGCACCACAGCGCAAGCTCGTGCCCGCCGCCCATGCACCAGCCGTTGACCATCGCAATGACCGGAATCGGCAGGCCGCGGATCGTCATCGCCAAGCCGAGCATGCGGTCGTTCCACATGCAGGCGTTGGTGAAGTTGAGACGTTTCATCGCGTAAAAATCGCCGCCCGCCGAGAACGACTTGTCGCCCGCTCCGGTCACCACCGCGCACGCGATCGACGGATCTTCGCGCGTCGACTTGAACGCATCGATCATCTCGTCCAGCGACTGCTCGCGAAACGAGTTGAGCACGCGCGGCCGGTTGATCGTGATCCACGCAACCTGATCTTTCACCTCATAAATAATGTCGGTGTACTTGCGCCTGGCGCTTTTTTTGGATTTTGCTGCCATGTTCTTGCCCTCTGATTGAACCTGCAGAATATCGCGCGACCTTCGGCGGCAAGTTTACCAGAATGCCGCGGCGACCCGGCGGCGTGATGCGGCGCAGTTCTGGAGCGTTGACAGCAAACGCCTTCCTCCACTATCTTCACAGGGCGCGAGAGGAACATACACCCATACATTCGCCCCGCGCTCTCGAGAAAACCCATGGCCACGATTTCAAACCGCTTGCCCGCAGTGCTCGCTTTTGGCGCGTGCTTGGTCGCGTGCAATTGCTGGGCACAGAATTATCCGGTGCGGGCGATACGGATTATTGTACCCTTCGTCCCGGGCGGCCCGACCGACATCCAGGCACGCTGGGCCGCGCAGCACTTGAACACCGCATTCGGACAGCCGGTCATCGTCGAGAATCGCGGCGGCGCCGGAGGTGTGCCCGGCAGCGAGGCTGTCGTCAAGAGTGCGCCCGACGGCTACACGCTGCTCGCCGGCAATCCGGGACCGCTGACGATTGCGCCGAGCGTGCGCGCGCAAATGCCGTACGACACGCTGCGCGACCTGGCGCCGATCGTGCTTATCGCGCGCAGCGCGAGCTGTCTTTGCGTGCATCCCAGCGTGCCGGCTAAAGGCGTCAAAGATTTCATTGCGCTCGCCAAGAGCCGTCCGGGCAAAATCAATTACGGCTCGCCGGGCGTGGGCACGGTCGGCCATCTCGCCACTGAACTATTCGCAAGCCAGGCGGGCATCAAGCTCAATCACATCCCGTACAAGGGTGCGGCTCAATACACGATCGATCTGATCGCCGGCCACATCGAGCTTGCCATCATTCAGTTCGCCGGCTGCGCGCCGCTCGCGAAACAGGGAAAAGTACGCGCCCTCGGCGCAACCTCGCTCAAGCGCACGCCGATTTTGCCAAACCTGCCGACAATCGCCGAGCAGGGACTCGCCGGGTTCGAAAGCTATAACTGGAACGGCGTGCTGGCGCCGGCGGGAACGCCGAGGGCGATCATCGTGCGCATCCACGAGATACTCGCCAGACAGCTCGCGACACCAGAAGGCAGGGAGCTGTTTGTGAGCCAGGGACACGAGCCCGGCGGCGACGGACCGGACGAATATGCCGCTTTCATCCGCGCCGAAATTGAAAAGTGGTCGAAGGTTGCCAAGGCCGCCGGAATTCAGGCGCAATAGTCCGCGCCGCCGAACAAGAATTGGCAGCAGATCCCCGATTCCATTAACCCGGACGAAAGAGCGACGTCATGGCTGAAAAAAAAGACCCTCCGTACTTCATGTATTTTCCCGGTAACTACCGCTGGTCAGCGGCTTTCATCAACATGCTGGGCTCGGCGCCCTACGGTGGTTCCGAAATCGGCGAACTGCATAAGATCGGAGCTTTACTCAAAGGCAAGGCGCCCGAAGACGACGAAGCGTGGTTCGATGCGTGCCTGAAAGTCGCGGACGGAGTGCGCGGCTACGCCGACCGCTTCGATAAGGGCGGACACCGTCACGCCGCGTCGCACGCTTATCTGCGCGCGTGCAATTACTACCAGATGGCGGAACGCTTTCGCACCCCGAAAGACAAGAAAGCGCTCAGCGCCTTCAAAAACGGCGTCGACTGTTTTCACCGCTTTGCGAAGCTCACCGATGTCAAAATCGAAATCGTCGAAGTGCCGTTTAAAGACGGCAGCCTTCCCGGCTATTTCGTGCACGCGCAGAACGTCAAATCGAAACCCGCGCCGTGCGTGGTTTTTTTCGACGGCCTCGACGTGACCAAGGAAATTCAATACGTGCGCGGCGTTCCCGATCTCATCAAGCGCGGTATCTCGGTGCTGGTCATGGACGGGCCCGGCACCGGCGAGGCGATTCGCTTCCGCGGGCACTACTTGCGGCACGATTATGAAGTCGCCGGCAGCGCGTGCATCGATTACCTCGAAAAACGCGACGACGTCGACGCCAAGAAAATCGGCATCGTCGCGATCAGCCTCGGCGGCTACTACTCGCCGCGCTGCGCTGCAATGGAGCCGCGCTACGCCGCGTGTATCGCATGGGGCGCGCAGTGGGATTATCACGCCACCTGGAAAAAACGCATCGAAGCGTCGTTCAAAACGTCGCTGTCGGTGCCCGGCCATCACATCAACTGGATACTCGGCGTCGATACACTCGATCAGGCTTTGAAAAAACTCGAGCCCTTCAAGCTCGACGGCGTGATGCAGAAAATGCACTGCCCATTCCTGCTCGTGCATGGCGCGGAAGACGAGCAGATTCCTCTCGCCGACGCGCAAAAGCAGTTCGATGCGTGCGGCTCGAAGGACAAGACGTTCCGCGTCTACACTGCCGAGGAAGGCGGATCCCAGCATTGCCAGCGCGATTACCTGACGCTCGTCGTCGCCGACATGTGGAACTGGTTCGAAGAAAAGCTCGTGCGCGCTTAGCGTGCACCCGAAAGATGCACGATGAGTGAATACAAAAGCGAGATTCGCGACGGCATGCGCATCGACTGGGACGTGCCGGTCAGGATGGACGACGGAATCGTGCTGCGCGCGGACGTATTCCGGCCGGTCAATCCGGGCCGCTATCCGGCGCTTGTCAGCTATGGCCCGTATGGCAAGGGCCTCGCGTTTCAGGATGGTTACAAGACTGCGTGGGAAATCATGTCCAAGCAGAATCCCGACGCGGTGGCCGGCACGAGCAATAAATATCAGAACTGGGAAGTCGTCGATCCCGAGAAATGGGTTCCGGACGGCTACGCGATCGTGCGCGTCGATTCGCGCGGCGCGGGCCGTTCGCCGGGCCGCCTCGCCCACAACAACGCGCGCGAAAACCGCGATTTTCACGACTGCATCGAGTGGACGGCGGCGCGATCGTGGTGCAGCGGCAAAGTGGGACTCAACGGAATTTCCTATTATGCGAGCAGCCAGTGGCGCGCGGCGGCGACGCAGCCGCCGCATCTCGCCGCGATCTGCGTGTGGGAAGGCTGGGTCGACAACTATCGCGATTCGACCCACCACGGCGGCATTATCTGCGTGTTCCGCAAGAACTGGCAGGATATGCAGGTGAAAACCGTGCAACACGGAGTCGGCGAGCGGGGTGCCAAGAGCCGCCTCACCGGCGAGCTCGTGTGCGGACCCGAAACACTCCCCGAGGAAACGCTCGCGCAAAACCGCGAAGACATGTGGGCGGATCTGCTCGCGCATCCGCTCGACGGGCCGTATTACCGCGAGCGCAGCGGCGACTTGTCGAAAGTCACCGTGCCGCTGCTATCGGCCGCCAACTGGGGCGGTCAGGGACTGCACCCGCGCGGGAACTTCGAAGGCTATGTGCACGCGGCGTCCCAGCAAAAATGGCTCGAAGTCCACGGCGGCTCGCATTGGGCGCCTTTCTACACCGATTACGGCGTGAAACTGCAGAAGCGTTTCTTCGATCATTTTTTGAAAGGTGCAGCCAACGGCTGGGATCAGCAGCCGCGCGTGCAGCTCCAGGTGCGTTACCCCGGCGAGAAGTTCGTCGAGCGCTTTGAAAACGAATGGCCGCTCGCGCGCACGCAGTGGACGCATTTTTACCTCGATCCCAAAGCCATGCGTCTTGCGCGCGCGCCCGACACCGGCGCGGCCGCGCAGACCCTTACGTACGACGCGATGGGCGAAGGCGTGACGTTCGCGACGCCGCCGCTCGACCACGACACCGAGATCACGGGCCCGTCCGCGCTCAAGCTCTTTATCTCGTCGTCGACAAACGACGCTGATTTATTCGTCGTGCTGCGCGTGTTCGACCCGCACGCGAAGGAAGTCGTGTTCCAGGGCGCGCTCGATCCGCACACGCCGATTGGCCAGGGCTGGTTGAGAGCATCGCAGCGCAAGCTCGACGCACAGCGCTCGCTGCCGTACCGGCCGTATCACGCGCACGATGAACGTCAGCCGCTCACGCCGAGGCAGATCTACGAGCTCGACATCGAAATCTGGCCCACCTGTATCGTCGTGCCGAAAGGCTACCGCATTGCAATTACCGTTCGCGGCAAGGACTACGAGTACGAGGGCGCAGCGACGACATTGTCGAACATGAAAAATCCGATGCGCGGCTGCGGCCCTTTCATGCACGACGATCCCAACGACCGGCCGCCGGAAGTGTTCGGCGGTAAAGTCACGCTGCACTTCGGTCCCGGCTTTGAGGCAGGCGTGCTGCTGCCGGTCATACCCGCGAAATAACATCGCGGCTCGATCACGCATCCGGAGAAAAAAGGCAATGGCCGAAAAAACCGCCGCCGTATCGCAGCCGCGCGATTATGAGCTGATCGTCGAGAAGGACGTGAAGATCCCGCTGCGCGACGGGACGTTCCTCTACGGCGACATCTACCGGCCCGACGGCAAAGACGAACGTTTCCCCGTCATTATCAACACCGGCCCGTACCAGAAAGACAAGGTATGGGTGCCGCCCGAGGGTGTAGAGGAAGAGCCCAATCCTTATATGAACTGGGAAACCGCCAACCCGCTGTGGTGGTGTCCGCGCGGCTATGCGCTGCTGCGCGTCGACAGCCGCGGCGCGGGAAAATCGCCGGGGCAATCGGAGCCAAGCTCGTACCAGGAAGCGGTCGATACCTACGACTGCATCGAGTGGGTTGCGCGCCTGCCGTGGTGCAGCGGCAGCGTCGGCGCGCTCGGTATTTCATATCACGCGAATTTTCAATGGCGCGTGGCCGGACTGCAGCCGCCGTCGTTAAAGGCAATCGTTCCGTGGGAAGGCCGCGCCGATCTGTATCGCGACCAGGCTTATCATGGCGGAATCTTCGCGATGGGCTTTATCGCGAACTGGCATAACGCACAAACCGCTCACCACCTACTCGGCAGACCGCGCAGCTACAACCCCGATGCATTCCACAACGATCTGTTGTGGCAATACATGAGCCACGATCTCGATTCAGAGTTCTGGCGCATGTGCAGCGCGCGCTGGGACAAGATCACGGTGCCGATGTACAGCGTCGGCAATTGGGGCGGGTTCTCGCTGCATCTGCGCGGCAACACCGAAGGCTATATGTGCGCAGCTTCCAAACACAAAAAACTGCGCATCCACAGCGGTTCGCACTTCCATCCGTTTCACTCCAACGAAGGGCGCCTCGATCAGTTGCGCTTCTTGGATTACTGGCTCAAGGATATCGACACCGGAATCATGGACGAGCCGCCGGTCAAGCTCGAAATCCGCACCGGCGGCAGCACCAAGCCGTATCCGTTCCGCTTCGAGGACGAATGGCCGATCGCGCGCACGCAGTGGACCAAGCTGTATCTCAAGATCGAGCGCGAACCATTGGGCAACGACGCAGCTTCCGAGGGCGAACTCACGCGCGCGAACCCTCCCAACACGGGCAAGCTCAACTACCCGGCGAGCAGCGGCCACGCGCAATCAGCGCGCAGCGGCGTATCTTTCGAAACCGCGCCGATGGCGAAGGATATGGAAGTGACGGGACCGCTCGTGCTTAACCTGTGGGTCTCGAGCACGAGTGAGGACATGGACATCTTCGCCACCATTCGCAACATCGGACCTGACGGGAAAGACCTCTGCGAAGTCGGCCAGCGCGGCGACCCCGTCGCATGCGTGACCAAAGGCTGGCTGCGCGCGTCGCACCGCAAACTCGATCCCGAACGCTCGCTGCCATACCGCCCTTACCACGCTCACAATGAACGGCAGTGGCTGAAGCCCGGCGAGATCGTCGAATGCCGCGTCGAAATCTGGCCGACCAGCATGGTATTCAAGCAAGGACATAAGCTTCGCCTCGACATTACACCGCGCGACGGCGTGGGCACGGCACACTTCACGCACTATCAGGCCGATTACAACGCCGGCGCCGACAACGCGATATACGCCGGAGGCGACAAAGCTTCGTATCTGTTGCTGCCGATTATTCCGCCCAAGTAGCACCCTCATTTTGAAGGCGTGTCTTTAATAGAATCATGACCCAAAAGAAAAAACTCAAACGCGACACCGTCACTACGCGTACCGGACGCGATTCACAACGCTATGCGGGTCTCGTCAACACGCCGGTTTTTCGCGGGTCGACCGTGTTATTCCCCGATTGCCGCTCGTACGAGGCGCGCGATCCCGACAACTTCAAGGCGATGCGTTACGGGACGCACGGTACGCCGACGACGTTCGCGCTCGAGGAAGCAGTGGCCGAGCTCGAGGGCGGTCACGCCGCGGTTGCGCTGCCGTCCGGGATCGCCGCCATCGTCGTCGCGCTCGCCGCATTCGTAAAAACGGGCGATCACATCCTCGTCGTCGATTCGGTCTACGGACCGACGCGCAACTTCTGCGACAGGCGGCTGAAGCCTTTCGGCGTCGAGGTCGAATACTACGACCCGCTGATCGCGCGCGGCATCGCCGCGTTGATCCGGCCGAACACAACCGTCGTGTTCTGCGAAGCGCCGGGATCGCTGACCTTCGAGATGCAGGACATTCCCGCAATCGCCGCGGCCGCGCACGCCAAGGGCATTCCGGTGCTCGCCGACAATACATGGGGCACACCGTATTTTTTCAATTCGTTTCAGCACGGCGTCGACGTCTCGATACACGCAGCGACCAAGTACATCGCGGGTCATTCGGACGCGCTGGTTGGGGTCATCGTTACCAACGAGCAATACTGGCTCAAGGTGCGCAGGACCGTCGCCGATTACGGCTACTGCGTCAGCCCCGACGACTGCTATCTCGCGCTGCGCGGCCTGCGCACGATCGGCGTGCGCATGAAGCACCAGCAGCAAAGCGCGCTCAAGGTTGCGCACTGGCTGCAGTCACGTCCGCAAGTCATGCGCGTGTTGTATCCCGCGCTCGAGAGCGATCCGGGGCACGCGCTGTGGAAGCGCGATTTCACGGGCGGGGCGTCGCTGTTCGGCGTCGTATTGCGCCCGGTGCCGTGGGAAGCGGTCGGAACCATGATCGACGCGCTCGAACTCTTTGGCATCGGCTCGAGCTGGGGCGGCTATGAGAGCCTTGCGATCCGCGTCGATGTGAGCAAAGGCCGCACCGCGACGAAATGGAATCCCGGCGGGCCGCTCATCCGGCTGCACATCGGACTCGAAGACCCGGACGACCTGATCGCCGATCTCGAGCGCGCGTTCGCGCGCCTGGAGCAGGCAGCATGAATGCGCCGGACGCGAAACAATCGGAACAAGCGCGCTTCGGATTACTGATCGTTGCGCTGCTGATCTCAGGCGCGGCGCTGTTGCGCGAAGGCCCACATTTCGACAACGTGCTCGAAGGCTGGCAATTTTTTACCATCACGTTCTTTGCGGGCGCGCTCGTCGGCTATTTGGGGTGGACACGCGCGTTCGGTTTCACGCCGATGTTCAGGTTCGGAGGCGCCAACCGCCATCCGTGGATGGCAGCGCTGGCGCTTGGACTCGCGTCCGCAACCGCCGCCTCCTATTTCAACCGGAGCCTGGCCTCACCCGCCTATCGTTCGTTCACGGCTGCGATCGACTCGGTCAAGGAAGGCAAGGGAGACCGCTGGCATCTCACGGCGCAATTGCCGAATGGCCAAACTCAGCGCTATCTGGTTACACGCGACGTCGCGGCGGCACTGAAAAACGAGCAGTCCGTGCGCCTGAGCGTCGCGCGCGGCGCACTGGGTTTCGACTATATTGCGCGATTTGAGCCGGTAAACCGATGAGCGTTGCGCTTCGGATGCGCGGTGCCACGCGCAACTGCATCGGCTGTCTCGATACGATGAGATCCCGCATCTGCACGCTGTTGAGGCTGCTAGCCGGATTTGTCCTCGCCATCGCGGCGCTCAATGCGCTAGCCGCCGGTGCGCCGGAAAAAACTTTCAACATGAATATCGTCCACGGCGCTCTGGCTGCGGATGAGCGGGTGCTGCGCGTCGACAAAGGCGACGCGGTACGCGTGCGCGTGACGAGCGACACTCCGGGCGAGCTTCATCTGCACGGCTATAGACTTGAAGCGAAGCTCACGCCGGGTGCGCGCACCGAACTCGCTTTCATCGCATACGCCACTGGCCGCTACCCGTTCGAGTGGCATAGCGCGGATCGCGGCGGTCAAACCGGATCACATCACGGTCCGGCATTTGCCGCGCTTGAAGTGCGTCCGAAGTGAGTGCTATTCGCCGGCGGCGCGCGCGTTGTGCAGCCGCGGCAGTGTGCCTGCCGGCGACGGCATGGCCGCATGCTTTCGACGACCGCTACGATCTGCCGGCGCCGCTGTCGTACTTTGTGGCCGGCGCGGCAGCCGCGGTCGCGTTGTCTTTTGTCGT
>DASYSI010000079.1:0-2204 GCA_036003485.1 Burkholderiales bacterium
AACTGCCGGCTATCCGATCGAGCGCGTTGAAGTGCCGTTCGACGGCGGCAAGACCATCTCGTGCCTGCTCCATCTGCTGCCAGACCGACGCAAGGCACCGGTCGTGATCTACGTCCCCGGCATGGACCAAACCAAGGAAGCATTTCCAAAGGCAGGCCGCAACGTTGCGCTCGCGCGCGGATTTCACGTGATGGCGATGGACGGACCGGGACAGGGCAGCTCGAACCTGCAGAAAATCCGCGCGGTCAAGGACAACTACGAGCGCGCGGGCGCTGCGGTGATCAGTTACCTGCTCAAACGCAAAGAAGTCGATCCGAAAAAGATCGCGATCTACGGCATCAGCATGGGCAGCTACTGGTCGCTCAGGCTCGCGAGCTATGACCGGCGCATTGCAGCCGTCGCGAGCGCAACCGCATGTTTCAATCCGAACAACACGATCTTCACGCAGTCCTCGCCGCGCTTCAAGCAGATGTTCATGTACATGGCGGGCTACGAGAACGAGGAAAAATTCGACCACGAAGTCGCGCGCCACATGACCGTGCGCGGCCATCTTGCCAAAATCAAGTGTCCGACACTGCTCTCGACCGGCGAGTACGATCCATTGTGCCCGCTCGAGGACGCGATCGACGCGTTCCAAGAACTGACCTCGCCGCGAGAAATGTGGGTATTCGAGAATCAGTACCACCCGCAGCGGTCTCTGACCAATCTCGGCGGACTTGCCAATCATGAGTATGTGCTCGACTGGCTGAGCGGCGCACTGACGGGTCGCGGCTTGCCCGCGCGGCATCGGCGCATCGCCTACATCAGGGAAAACGGCGACGGGCCCTGGGGCAAATGCGAATGGACCCCGACAGTCAAAGCGGGACAGGCGTATTTCTGATCGCGCTCGAAGCTCGCCGCACAACCAGAGGGTTCTCGCGCAACCATGAATAAATGGCAGCTTATCGTAGCGGCATCAGCCGGCATCGCGCTCTATCCGGCAGTGAGCTGCGGCCAAAGCGGCAGGCCGATACGGCTCGTCGTCGTCGCGGTTCCCGGAGGCACTTCGGATTTCGTCGCGCGCCTGATTGCTCCGAGGCTGAGCGAAGCGCTGCGTCAAAACGTGATCGTTGACAACAAGCCGAGTGCCAACGGCATCGTCGCCGCGGAAATCATGGCGAAAGCCACGCCCGATGGCTTGACACTCGGGATTGGCAACAGCGGCTCGCACGCGATCAATGCCGCCTTGTACCGCAAGCTGCCGTACGATCCGCTGCGCGATTTCGCGCCGATCAGCCAGCTTGTGACGAGTCCGATGGTGATCGTCGTGAATCCGCGGCTTACGATGAGCTCGATTACCGATCTCATCGCCGCCGCGCGCAAAGAGCCCGGCAAGTTGAACGTCGCGGTGGCGGGCGCAAGTGGACAGCTCGCGGGCGAAGCCCTGAAGGCGCAGATGAAAATCACGCTCAACAATATTCCCTACAAAGGCGGCTCCCCCGCCATGTTTTCAGTGATATCCGGCGAATCGGATGTCACGTTTCTCACGCTCGCGAACGCGCTCGGACAGATCGCCGGCGGCAAGCTCAAAGCGCTGGCCGTCACCAGCGCGAAGCGCACGCCGCTGCTTCCCGCTGTGCCGGCAGTCGCTGAATCGGGCGTTGACGATTACGACTTCAACATCTGGCACGGCATGTTCGCGCCTCCGAAAACGCCCGCCCATCTGGTACATGCACTCAACAAGGAAGTGGTGCGCATCCTCAATCTACAGGATTTCAAAGAGCGCGTCGCGCGCGAAGGCTGCGAAGTCGTGGCGAGCACGCCGGAACAGTTCGCCGCAGTAATCAAGGCCGAAGTCGCGCGCTACAAAAAAATTGTCGCGCAAGCCGGGATCCCGCTTGAATAATTCGGAGCTCACTGCAATGATCGCCAAAACACTGGCCGCGTTTCTGGCCGCGTCAATGCTTGCCGGAGCCGTCGCGGCGCAATCGATACCGCGAACCGAAGCCACTTCCGCCAGATCCCCTGCGAGTTATCCCGTCAAGCCGATCCGCTTCATCGTGCCGTTTCCGCCCGGCGGCGGCACGGATCTCGTCGCACGGCTGCTGTCACAGAAACTGAGCGAGCGCTTCGGGCAGCAGGTCGTCGTTGACAACCGCGGCGGCGCCAACGCTATCATCGGCACCGAGCTCGCCGCCAAAGCCGCACCGGACGGCTACACGCTG
>DASYSI010000080.1:0-3066 GCA_036003485.1 Burkholderiales bacterium
GCCGATCTGGTTCGTATCGCGATGAAGATTCAGGGAATGCCACGGAGTTGATTCACCCGAATGTGCCGCGGTGCTCTCGTTAACAGAAAGAAAATTCAGGATTCAATCTGATGCCTTATGCGCCCACGTCGGACAACTTAAAGCTCTACTACGAAGAAGTCGGGCAGGGGACACCGATCCTGTTCGTGCACGAATTTGCCGGCGATCATCGCAGCTGGGAGCCGCAGCTGCGTGAACTGGGCAAGCGCTACCGTTGCATTGCCTATGCCGCACGCGGCTACAAGCCGTCGGACGTGCCAACCGATCCTTCGGCCTATAGCTACCTGCATGTGATGCGCGATGCCGTCGCAGTGCTTGATCATGTGAAAATCGAGAAAGCGCATATCATTGGCCTGTCGATGGGCGGCTACACGGCGCTGCAGGTTGCGCTCAATCATCCCGGCCGCGTCCGCTCGTTGGTGCTTGCCGGCGCTGGCTCGGGCAGCGAGCGGTGGTACACCGAGGACTTTCACAAGCGCTCGCGCGACCTCGCCGTGCAATTCGAACGCGAAGGCTCGGCCGCTGTGGCAAAAACCTATGGGCGCAGCCCGAGCCGCATTCCCTTCGAACTTAAGGACCCGCGCGGCTTTGCCGAATTTTCAAGGCAACTTTCAGAACATGATGCCCAGGGCTCTGCGCACATGTCGCGCGGCTTTCAGGGAGCGCGGCCCTCGCTCTATGATTTCGAGAAGGAAATGCGAAAGCTGACGACACCGGCGCTTATCGTGGTCGGCGATGAGGACGAGCGCTGCATTGAGCCAGGCCTGTTCATGAAGAACGCGATCGCTGCCTCCGGCCTCGTGATGTTCCCGAAGACCGGCCATGCTGTGAACCTCGAAGAGCCGGACCTGTTCAACCGGGCGGTTGCTGATTTCCTTGCCCGCGTCGACACAGGTGCTTGGGACGCGCGTGATCCCCGGACCCGCGCGCCTGAATCGCCCCGCTAGCGATGGAACTCGGTGGCGGTCCCGCTCATTATGGGGGCAGACCAATCGAGGAGGCGCCAATGCTGAAATGGGCCTTTGTTTTTCTGCTAATCGCGGTTGTCGCCGGTATTTTCGGCTTTACCGACGTGGAGGCGGCTTCAGCCACCATCGCGCAATGGCTGTTCGGCATCTTCCTGGTGCTTTTCCTGGGTGCGTTGATTGTTGGCCTGAGCATTGGCCGCCGGTTGACGTCATGAACATTTTACCACCGCGGAGACTGGTTCCGCGTTTCTGCGGATAGCATCGGCAGCGGATATTCGGGAGGATCATGGTCATGCGTCGAATTGTTTTTGGAGTTCTGGGCGTCGCGCTCTTTGGCGCGCTCGCAGGGTCTGCGCAGGCCGCCGATCTATATCCGGCGCATCGATCCGTGCGCATCTCGCAGGGCGCAGATTACGTCGACCGGATTGTCACTTCTGATCCGCGCATTCGCGTCGTCGAGCAGCTGCCTTACTGCGGCGATTGTGATGCGCCCATTGGCCGGAGTTCTTCGCGCACCGTAAGGCTGCGCTATGTCGGCAATCCCGTTTGGGAGCGCGGTTGTGCGTTGGGCGGTTGCTACGGTTATTACGATGTCACGCCCAGCTGCTACTGGCGGGATGGAATGCTTCCCGATGGCCGTGGCGGGTGGGTCAGGGGCGTGGAGAACGTTTGCGACGCGCCATAGTGCTCGCGGACATCAGACGTCGACGCTGGCCGCCAGTGCATTGTCCTGGATGAACTGCCGGCGCGGCTCGACCAGATCGCCCATCAGCTGATCGAACAGCACATTGGCCTCATCCACTTCCTTGATGCGCACCTGCAGCAGGGAGCGTGCATTGATATCGAGCGTGGTTTCCCAAAGCTGCTCGGGGTTCATTTCGCCCAAGCCTTTGTAGCGCTGCATCGTGACGCCCTTGCGCCCGGCGCCGGTAATGGCCTCGAACAGGCCGACCGGCCCGTGAATAGCCCAGGTCTCATCCTTGCGACGCAGCGCGCCGGGTTTTTCGTAGATCTTCTGCAATGAAGCGGCATATTCGTCGAGCTTGCGCGCGTCTGCCGAACCGAGCAATGCGTGATCGATGATGGCGACGGTTTTCACGCCACGCAGCGTACGTGTGAACGTGAAGCCCGCCTCTTCGCTGAACTCGCCTTCCCATCCGCGCTCGGTTTCTTCCGAGAGCGCATTGAGACGCTTGGCAATGTACGGCGCGGCCGCTTTGGCCTTCTTTGGGTCGCCAAAAATATCGGAGCTGAGCACGCCAAGGATAGCCGCCTGTTCGACGACCTGGCGATTGTACCGGCTGTGCAGCCCGTTGAGCAGATTACGGACCGACCGCGCCTGTTCGACCAGCTTGCGCAGATCTTCGCTGGCACGTTCCTCGCCGGAGGCGAGACGCAGGACCGCTTCTTCAACGCCAGTCATGATCAGATAGTCTTCCAGCGCGCGCTCGTCCTTTAAATACTGTTCTGATTTTCCACGCGCGACTTTGTAGAGCGGTGGCTGAGCAATGTAGATATGACCGCGCTTGATCAGCTCTTCCATTTGGCGGAAGAAAAACGTCAGCAGCAACGTGCGGATATGCGAGCCGTCAACGTCCGCGTCCGTCATGATAATGATCTTGTGATAGCGCAGCTTGTCCGGGTTGAACTCGTCGCGCCCGATGCCGGTGCCAAGCGCCGTAATCAGCGTACCGATCTCCTGACTGCCCAGCATCTTGTCAAAGCGTGCACGTTCGACGTTCAGGATCTTCCCGCGCAGCGGCAAGACAGCCTGGAATTCGCGGTTGCGGCCCTGCTTGGCGGATCCGCCGGCGCTGTCGCCCTCGACGATGAATAGTTCAGATTTTGCGGGATCGCGTTCCTGGCAGTCGGCAAGCTTGCCGGGAAGCGACGACACATCGAGTGCGCCTTTGCGGCGGGTCAATTCGCGCGCCTTGCGCGCGGCCTCGCGCGCGGCGGCCGCTTCCACCACTTTGCCGACGATAACCCTGGCTTCCTGCGGATGGATTTCGAACCAGTCTTGCAAAGCCTGGTTGATGACGTTTTCGACGACCGGGCG
>DASYSI010000081.1:0-10990 GCA_036003485.1 Burkholderiales bacterium
GAAAAATCCTTGACCGGATCGTAGGACATTTTTTCCATGAGCGGTCCGAGCATAAAGCTGTCACCGTCGTAGAGCAGGACATAACCATCCGGCGGCGCCTGGGACACGATTTCCGGCGGCAGAGATCCGCCGCGGTTATCCACCACCACGGGCTGACCCAACGGCCCCGCAATTCCCTGCGCGATCACGCGCGCCGTGAGATCAGTCCCGCCTCCGGGCGAGCCGGTGACGATGCGGATGGGCTTAACCGGATAGTCCTGGCCGCACGCCACTCCCGGGATCGAGACAATGAGGGCAAGCGAGACGATACACAGCTCAAACCGCGGCAGCGGCATACACGCGCTCCTATCGATGAAAGTCAGCTAACCGCTTTTACGCCGGATAACAAATCCATCCGGTTTATGCACGTAGACAAAACTCCCGAAACTATTCAGCGCGATTATCAGACCGCGCGAGGATAGTTCGCGCGCATGATTGTTGTCAACGCAAGACGGCGAGCTGTCGACCAAGTCGAGTCAAATATAAATTTGCGCCGTGGTCAACTCCAACGACCCGGAATATCCCGCGAACCTCATGACACTCTTGTCGTGGGACTGCGACTATGGTCTGATGGATAGAGTACGGAGCCCGCGGCAGTGATCGCAAGCCGCAATGACCTGAGCAAACCGTAGTTATTTTTTCCCTGAAGGAAGTGCGTTGTGACCGAAGCGTTTCTGAAAATATTTTCTTGCTGCACGCGACGCGTAACAGGCGGCACCCACGCGCAGCTTACGATTATCGCTTCGCTGCGCGAGGAACAAATGAGGAACAACACGTGAGCGCGCGCCGCCTCAAAGTCGCCGTAACGGGCGCCGGCTTGAGCAACAGCCCGGATGGGCGCGAACGCTGGGCCGTGCGCGCGCATCTGCCAGCGCTCAAGGCGCTGCCCGATCTCTATGAAGTCGCCGCAGTCTGCACGACACACATGGAAACAGCGCAGGCGGCTGCGTCCCACTTCGGCGTGCCGCACGCCTTTGACAGCGTCGAGCGCATGTTGCAAGAGCTTCCCGAGCTCGATATCGTCTGCGTCTGCGTGCGGCCTATCCTCCATCACGCGGTCGTCATGGCGGCGCTGCGCGCGGGCAAGCACGTCTACTGCGAGCAGCCGCTCGGCATCTCGACCGCCGAAGCGCGCGCCATGCATGATCTCGCGCGCAGCCAGGGTTTGCGCACGGTACTGGGCCATCAGAGCCATTACGAGCCTGCCGCGCTGCAGATGGCGGAAATGGTGCGCGCTGGCTACATCGGCCAGCCGCTCGCGTTCAATCACGTCTATTTCGTCAGCAACTACATCGTGCCGCGCCCCGGCCACCGCCAGTGGCTCTTCCAGTCGCGCATGGGAGGACACCCCGGCTATCGCAGTGGTCACAGCCTCGAGCGCGTGATGGCGGTGCTCGGCACCGATATCGCAGAGATCTGCGCCGACATGGCAGTCAAGGTGCCGCAGCGCCGCAACGTCGAAGGCGGGCCGCCGATCGCAAGCGACCAGGTCGACAACATGAATTATCTGCTGCGAACGAACGATGACGCGATGGGCACGATGCAGGTCTCGTTCACGGCGTGGTTCGGCAGCGGCAACCGCTTCGAGATCTACGGCACCGAAGGCATGCTGATGCTCACGACCGGAGAATCGGCGGAATGGGAAAAAAAGAGCGGCCATGGCGATCCGGTACGCGGCGAGTTGAAGCTCTACGGCGCGCGCGCCGATCTCGATCGCATCATGGCGGACCCGACAGCGCCCGAGCGGCTGCAGCGTCAGTTTCGCGAGATTCCGCTCGACGCCAGGCATATTTACGTGACCGGCATCGAACGCGGACGCGCGACTTTTCTCGTGGCCCAGATGTGGCACGCGTTTGCCGCAGCGATAAACAGCGGCACCGAATGCGCGCCGAGCTTTCGCGACAAGCTCAAGATCCATTGCATCTGGGACGCGGCCGAACAGTCGGTGCGCGAACGCCGCTGGGTTCCCGTCGATTACGGCGCGCTCGGATCCTCGTGACGGCCTCCTGGATTGAATCGAGCGAAAAGAGCTAAAAGTGCCGACAGCATCGGAACGCATAACTATCGCCGCCGTCGGCGACGTGAGCACCGGCCACGAGCCTCCGGGCCGTGAGTTCGAGCACGTGCTCGACCGTCTGCGTGCAGCCGATTTGAGATTCGCGCAGGCCGAGCGCGTCTATTCGGACCGCGGCCAGTATCAGGAGCAGGTCATCTCGAAGCATTCGCGCCAGCCGCCGCGCTTCGCTAGAGCGTTCAAGAGCGTGCCATTCGACGTCGTTTCGATCGCATCGAACCACACCGGAAGCTGGGGTCCCGAATCGGTCATCGATACCGCGGATGCTTTCCGCGCGCTGGGTATCCCTGCCATCGGCGCCGGGCGCAATATCACCGAGGCGCGCAAACCGGCGATCGTTGAGTGCAAGGGATTACGAATCGCTTTCCTGGGCTACGTATCGGTGATCCTGCCACAATTCTGGGCGAACGAGACGCGCGCCGGCGCCGTGCCGATGCGCGCACATACCTATTACGAACCGTACGAATTTCAACCGGGCGCGCCGCCGCGCGTCGTCACGGTGCCGCATGCCGCCGATCTCGAGCACCTCGTCGCGGACGTGCGCGACGCGAAAGCGCATTCGGATCTCGTGTTCGTCTCGTTCCACTGGGGTGTACATCACATTCCGCAGCCGTGCGACTATCAGCGCGTCGTCGCTCACGCGGCGATCGATGCGGGCGCGAACGGCATCCTCGGCCATCATCCGCACCAGCAGCAGGGCGTCGAGATTTACCGGGGCGCGCCGATTTTCTACAGCATGGGCAATTTCGCCGTTCATCGCACGTCGTCGAAGAAAAGCGGCCGTTACTATGGCGCCCCGGGCGGCGAGTACTCGTTCGAGCAGATCTACACGCTCGAGCCCGATCCGGGTGTCGTATTCGCCTACAACCGTCACTACAACGAAAGCGGGATCGTGCTGATCGATGCGGACCGTGGCGGCGTCGCGAATGTCGCTTACCTGCCGACCTCGCTCAACGAAATCGGCCAGCCGCAGGTGATTGCGCCCGGCACTCCGGAATTCGAGAAGTCGCTCGTTTATCTCAACTGGTGCGGCAAGTTCATTCCCGGCGGCGTGACTGACATGACTGCGGGCGTCGATCGCTATCAGATCTACGCCCGCAGCGAGTGATGACGGCGCGCACGCTCACGACTTTCCTCTTCGCGCTCGGCTGCTCGAGTCTCGCGTGCGCGCAAGCGTATCCCGCAAAACCGGTGCGCCTCATCATGCCCTATCCGGCCGGAGGTGCAGTCGATATCGTCGGCCGTCTGATCGCGCAGCAGCTGTCGAAACCACTGGGCCAGCAGGTCGTCGTCGACAACCGGCCCGGGGCAAGCGCGCTGCTCGGCACGCAGAGCGCGGCGAAAGCGGCTCCTGACGGCTACACGCTGCTGATGGCAACGAGCACGAATGCAATCAATCAGACGCTGCATCCCGCGCTTCCTTACGATCTCGACAAAGATTTCGAGCCGGTGGCGCTCGCTGCCAAGCTTGCGCAAATTCTTGTCGTGCATCCGTCCGTGCCGGCGCGCTCGGTGCGCGATTTCGTCGCGCTCGCAAAGGCGAAACCGATGGCGCTCAATTACGGCTCGCCCGGCTCGGGCTCGGCGGGACACATTGCGATGGCGGTGCTCGCGCGCCGTGCGGGAATCCAGCTCGTCCATGTTCCATATAAGGGCGGCGCCCCGGCGTTGAGCGACGTGCTTGGCGGCCAGATCACCGGAATGTTCTCGAACATCGTGACCGCCATCCCGCACATCAAGTCCGGCAGGCTTACTGCGCTTGCGATCTCGAGCGCGCAACGCTCGGTGCTCGCACCGCAAGTGCCGACGGTCGCGGAAGCCGGCTATCCTCGCTACGAGGTGATCTCATGGCATGGCGTGCTCGCGCCGGCGTCAACGCCCGCCGAGATCGTCGCGCGGCTGAATGACGAAATCACCAGGATACTTCGGCTTCCTGACGTTCAACAGCGTTTGCTTGCGATCGGTGCCGAGCCGCAGCCGGACGTGACGCAGGCGCAATTCCGTGATTTCATACGCAGCGACGTCGCACACTGGGCCCGTATGATGGAGGAAACCGGCGTGCGTCCGGAATGATCGCGCGGAGCGCTCGAATTGAAAATGATAGATGCACAGGGCGGATGTCCCAGCTCTCGGCGAGGGGGTTGGTTTTGGGGCGGAGACGGGACAAGGACGCCCGGGTTATGGCACTGGACACAGCAATGGCTCGGGATAGCGATAGTGCTGTTGGGTTCGCTATGGGCTTCGCCGGTGCTCGCTCAAAATTACCCATCGAAGCCGATCCGTCTGATCGTGCCGAATGCGCCGGGCGGCTCGACCGACCTCGTCGCACGCACCACCGCGAACAAACTTTCAGATTCACTCGGCCAGCCGGTCGTCATCGAGAACCGCGCGGGATCGGGAGGCATCATCGGCGCGGAGCTCGTCGCGCGCGCGGCGCCCGACGGTTACACACTGCTGATGGGAACGATCGGCAATCTCGTAATCAGTCCGCATCTCTATCCGAATCTCGCCTACGATCCGCTCAGAGATTTCGCTCCCGTCGCACAAGTTGCATCGGCGGCTTACTTCCTGGTCGTGCATCCTGCAGTGCCTGCGCGCTTGGTCAACGAGCTCGTCGCGCTCGCGAAGGCCAGGCCTGGACAGCTCGCGTACGCATCCGCAGGCAGCGGCACGGGATCGCATCTCGCAACGGAATTATTTCTTTCGGTCGCCGGCATCAACGTGACGCACGTGCCGTACAAAGGCGGCACTCCCGGTTTAACTGATCTGATCTCCGGACAGGTTCAACTCATGTTCAACGGTATTCCGTCTTCGCTGCCGCATATCAAAAGCGGCCGCATCAGGCCGCTCGCGCTCACGGCGGCGAAGCGCACCGCAGCCGCACCCGAGGTGCCGACGATGGCCGAATCCGGCTATGCCGGCGCAGAATCGACGTCATGGACGGGATTGCTCGCGCCTGCGGGCACACCGCGCGCGATCGTCGAGCGCCTCAACGCTGATTTGCGCAAAGCGCTGCAGGCACCCGAGGTTCGCACGCGACTGGCAGGCGATGGCGCCGATCCCGTCGGCAGCTCACCGGAGGCGTTTAGCGCGTACATCAAAGTCGAACTTGCAAGATGGGGCAAAGTCGTCAAGGCATCCGGCGCGAAAGCCGACTGAAACTGACGGAATTTGCTACAGCCTCCACGACTTGATGTCAGGACGTCTTTCCAAATAGCTTGCGCAGCTCCGTTTTAGCGCGCTCCATGACTTTGCGCCGCGCCGGCGACAATTGTGTGCCCATGCGGTTAACGTAGAAATTGAGCATCGACATCGCCGAACGGAAAGGACTGCTCTTGCGCCGGGTGCTGCGTTCCGCAGACCTTTTGAGCGACTGCGCAATCGCACGGGCATTGCGCTGAGTAAATACCCCTTTTTCCAATGTCAGCGCATTACTCGTGCGGCTTACCCGGGCTGACCAACGTTTAGCGCTGCTCTTGGCTGTCATGATGATGACAACCTTACTTAATCCGAACACGGTCCAGTATCAGAGAATGCCGAAGCTGCGCGTCGGAATGCGCCGTCGGAATCTTTTAGTTGGGCCTGCACGGCGTCTTGCGATGCGGGTTTCTAGTCGTTGCGGATGCCGCGCTCTTTGATGAGCTTGCCCCATTTCGCCATATCGGCCCGCATGACCTGTGCGAACTGCGCGGGGGTGCTGCCGACCGGCTCTACGCCAGCGGCAAGCAGCTTCGCCTGTAGATCGCGGTTGCCCAGGACACGCACTATCTCTTGATTCAGTTTGCCGACAATGAATTCGGGCGTGCCAGCCCGGACAAGCACTCCGTGAGTGCTTTCCGCTTCGTAACCCGCAACACCTGCTGCCGCAACCGTTGGCAAGTCAGGCGCAAGCGGCGAGGGTTGCGCGCTTGTAACAGCGAGTGCCCGCAGTCTGCCTGATTTGATATGGCCGGACACCGCACCGCTCGTCGCGAACATGAGCTGTACCTGGCCCGCAATCAAATCAGTGACGGCAGGACCGGTGCCTTTGTAGTTGATCCGCACGATATTGACTGCCGCCATGCTCTTGAAAAGCTCCGCCGAGAGATGGGGCGGCGCTCCCGTCGAGCCCGCCGCGTAGTTCAGTTCCCCGGGCCTCGCCTTTGCCAAAGCGATCAACTGCTGCACTGACGTTACGGGCAATGCGGGATTGACGACGAGAACGGTGGGTGCGCGGTCAACCAACGTGACTGGTGAAAAATCTCTCACCGGATCGTAGGGAACGTTGCTCTGAAAAAAAGGGAGTATCCAGATGTTGCTCGAGTAGAACAGCAACGTATGGCCATCTGCTGGTGCTTTTATGACGCTTTGAGCAGCGATGACTCCGCTCGCTCCGCCCTGGTTGTCGACCAGCACCTGATAGCCAAGGTCTGTGGAAAGAACTTGCGCCAGCAGGCGGGCGATGAAGTCGGCGCCTCCGCCGGCCTCGGCAGTAATCAGACGTACGGGCTTCGTCGGAAAGCTTTGCCCGAAAGCGATAACCGCCGTAAGCGCGATCGCGCAGCCACAACATATTGATGAAACACAACTTGCAGCCATTCCGGCAACGCGACAATCCCGGCTAAGGTGACCCAGGTACAAAACCCCTGCTCTCAGCATGACAGGCCGAATCGTAAAACGCAATGAAGAATTCCCCGCTGGGAATTCAATGCGCTTGCCGGCACGCCCTGAGCGAAGCGCACAGCGGTCCCAGCTCGGACTCGTGCTCGACGTTGGCAACGATCGAAATGATCCGGTCGATCGCCGCCGGCTCGAGATGGTTTGACGCGAGCAGCCGGAACTTCTGTTCGATCTCGGCAGTCGGAACCGGGCGCTCGGCGCTGCCTCGGCGCTGCTCGATAACCGTTTCCAGTTTTCGGCCATCCTTGAGCTTAGCCTCGACCTTCACGGCGTGGCGCTTGGCTGCGCCGCCGAGATCGAGCTCCGGATCGTGCAGGTACTCGATGCGTTCGATAATGCGCAGTATGCGCGGATCGGCGAGCAGGTCTTCCCTGAACTGATCGATGAAAGCGGCGCCTTCGAGCAGCTTGACCGCTGCGACGTAATAACCGTTCATCTGTGCGGATACGATGCTCGCCGGCTTGTAGTTCCAGCCCACGTTCAGCATGGCTTTCTTGCACATACGGATCGTCAGGTGCTCGAGATTGTCCGCGGTGAGCCCGCGCGCCATCATCTCGTGCAGCGCGTCGACCGTAGTATGGCTGCTGCCGCACGACGCGTGAATTTTCAGGCCGACGCGCAAGGTCTCCCAGTCTTCACCCAGTCCCGTCAATATCGTCGCCGGATCCGACTGCCCGTGCAGCGTACTCATGAAACCCCCGAACGGCGCCTCGATGGCGACTTCGCTGCCGGTAAAACCTCGCGCCGCAAAGTAAGCCGCGAGCACGCCGCTCTGCGCAGCGCGACCCGCGTGGAAGCGTTTGGACATGGCGCCCATTCGCGCTGAATAAAGTCCCGCGGCCTGCGTCGCGCTGATGCCCAACGCGTGCGTTGCGCGGATCGCGTCAAGCCCGAGCACGCGCGCAACCGCGGCCGCCGAGCAGATCGTGCCGACAGTCCCGGTAGCGTGATAGCCGCTGGTCGCGTGCGAAGTGCCTGCGCAAACACCTACCCTGATGCCGGCTTCGTAGCCCGCTACGACCGCGACCAGGAAGTTCTTTCCTGTGACTGCTTCCGTCTCCGCCGCGGCGAGCGCGGCTGGCAAAGTCACGGCACCGGGATGGCACATCCCTGCCAGGTGCAGATCGTCGAGTTCGAATCCGTGGATCGCAGTGCCATTCGCGAGCGCGGCGTCGGGTACACTGACTTTTTCGGCACGCCCGAAGAGCGATGCCCGCCCGCCGCCGCTGAATCCGATCACTGCGTCGGCCGCGATCCTGCCCCATGGCTGCGACGCGCCGTAAATTCCGCAGCCAAGCGAATCAAGTATGCATCCCTTGATGAGCGCGATGACTTCCGCGGGGATTCGAGATAAATCGAGTTGCGCGACCCAGCGGCCGAGACTTGCGGTGACTTCGACCGCCGGCCGGCCCGCCGGATCCAACGCGGGTACAGCGCCGCTCAAGATTTCACCATGATTCTTCATCGGTCGGGCGAAACGAGTGCCATCCCGCCGGGCCGTAAATGTTGACGATCTCCACACCTCCTTCGATGGCAAGATTGATGTGTTCCAAGGTTTCCCGAACCGTCGGCTTCTCAGGCGGATTACCGTTGACGGGAACCTTGCCTTTGCAGACGTCGACGCCGATCCTGTAAACGCGCAGGAGCTCGTCCGCTGTCATGGCGCTGCTTTCGCCAGAACCGGAGCTGGCAAGGTAAATGCCGATCTTGGCGTCGACGAATCTTTGCAGCATTTGGCGGAACGCATCTTCGTCGATTGCACCATCCGCGGAGAATGCTGTTGCATTTCTACAAAGCAACTGTAACTTTGACATAGTGAAATTACCCCTTGGATTTCTACAAGCCTGCCAGACGAGCGCTTCGCACAACTCATTCGATTCGAATCGACGCGTCCCGTATCACCCTGCCCCAGCGCTCGGTTTCTTCCTTCAACACCAGCGCGAACTCGTTCGGAGTATTGCCTACGGGCTCAGCGCCAACGCTGGTCAATCCGGCCTTGACGTCAGGCATGCGCAGAATATTCACGACCTCCCGGTTTAACCGGGCGATGATTTCCGAAGGGGTCTTGACGGGTGCGAGCAGTCCATACCAAGGACCGGCTGTGTAGCCCGGTATGGTTTCTGCCAGAGCGGGCAATTCGGGCAGAATAGATGAGCGCTTGAGCGATGTCACGGCGAGTGCTCGCAGGCGGCCGGACTTGACGTGCGGCAGCAGCGCGATCGTTTCTCCGAAACTGAGACTGACCTCGCCGGCAATCAAGGCAGTGGTCGCCGGCCCGGTACCTTTGTAGGGCACGTGTATCATTTTCGTTCCGGTTTTTAAATCGAAGAGTGCTCCGGCAAGATGACCTGTGCCGCCGTTTCCCGACGAGGAGTAGGTCAATTCTCCGGCTCTTGATTTCGCGAGTTGAATAAATTCCTTAACCGTTCTAGCAGGGAGCGAAGGATGAACGGCCATGATCGCCGGCACGATGGCGATCAATGTAATCGGCGCCAGGTCCTTGAAAGGGTCGTAAGGAAGGTTCTTGACTAAATGCGGCGCGACTACGATCGGCGAAGGAGAAGCGAGCATGATCGTGTATCCGTCGGGAGGCGCTTTGGCCACGAACTCAGTGCCTATGATGCCGCCCGCACCGGGACGATTATCAACCACGACGCTATATCCTAGAACTTCAGCAAGCTTTTGGCCTATCGTCCGCGCTAAGAGATCGGTTCCTCCGCCGGGCGCGTACGGCGACACCAGCCGGATGACCCGGCTCGGATACGACTGTGCATTCACGTGTCGCGCCAAACCCATTGAACACGCGATCAGCCCAAGCAGTACGCACAGCATTTTCATAAATATCCCTCGCGCAAGACATAGAGGCTCAATCGACGCGCGCACCCGAGTCTTTAACGACCTTGGTCCATTTGACGACCTCCGACTTGGCAAAGGCCTCGAACTTTGCCGGACTTTCTCCCCGAATGTCGAAACCCTGGCTTTCCAGTGTTTGCTTTATGCCGGGTTCTTGCAACATCCTATGAACTTCCTCGTAGAGACGGAGTATCACTGACGCCGGGGTTTTTGCGGGAGCCAGGAGTCCATGCCACGACACGGCCTCATAGCCGGGAACCCCCGCCTCCGCAACGGTGGGAACGTTCGGCAATGCCGGAGAACGCGTTGCACCGCTCACTGCCAGCGCGCGCAATTTGCCGGACGAAATATAAGGTGTAGACGAAGAAATAATGTTGAACATCACCGCAACGCGTCCCGACAGCACGTCGACGAGCGCAGCGGGACTGCCCTTGTAGGGGATGTGCGTCAGCTTAACGTCAGCCATCGACTTCAATAATTCCATGGCGAGATGAATGGCGCCGCCGTTACCCGAAGATGCGTAATTCAATTCATCCGGTCTCGATCGTGCTCGCGCGAGAAGCTCTTTAAGGCTATTAACATTTAAACCCGGCGCGACCACCAACAGCAGCGGGGCCGAATCCATCAGGATAATGGGCGCAAAATCCTTGATCGGATCGAACGGCAGATGTTCATTCAATCCAGGCGCTATAGCAAAGGAGGTGGTCGCCATCAACAGCGTGTACCCATCGGGCAATGCTTTGGACACGATGTCCATCCCGATAATGGTACCGCCGCCAGGCCGGTTGTCCACGACGACCGAAAATCCACGCCGCATCGAGAGCGTTTGGCTCACCGCACGGGCGACAATATCAGTCCCGGTCCCGGCAGGGTACGGCACCACCAGCCTGATCGGCTTCGCCGGATAGCCCTGCGCGAGCACGTTCACGCTCAACAGCACTCCGGCTATGACAGCCGCTATTAATGCAGTCGCGTGGTGAAATGGGTGATTCGGATTCAGGCAACACCCGCCTGGCTGGACTCACGATCCAAAGTCTTTTCGACGCCGTCGTAATCTTTGAACAGATCTTTCCTGACGGGGCGACGCGCGCCAAACGCCTTCAGCCATAGACGCACCATATGCCGGCGGCGCGCGGGCTCCGGAAAGTCTTCGAATGCTGTTCGTGCGTGGAGCGTCGTATAGTTATTGATAAACTGCATGTCACCGCGGTCAAGCGTCATATCCAGACGCATGTCTTCGTTGTTTGCCAGAGCATCCATGTAGTCGAGTGCGGCCGTTTCGAGATCGCTGTATTTCGCGTAACCCATCTTGCGAGCGTTCTCTATCGTGTTGCGAAGAATGCGGCAGCTTACGACTCCATCGAC
>DASYSI010000082.1:0-12368 GCA_036003485.1 Burkholderiales bacterium
CGTTCGCGCCGCCGCGGTTATCGATCACTGTCGTCTGATTCCACGCCTCGGCGAGTTTGGCTCCGAACAGCCGTGCCTGCATATCGCTTGGGCCGCCGGGCGGAAACGGCACGATGATCCGGATCGGTTTATGCGGATAAACCTGAGCGAGCGCGCCGAATGCCGGCACGGCGAACATCAATGCGGCGAAGATGATGAAAATAATCAACTCTCGCGGCAAACGGTGCCGTCGTACTGCGAAGCGAAATGAAGCAGCTCATTCGCGCACGCCGCGGGAAACAGCAGCTGCACTTTGTGGAACTGCGAAGGAAGGTGCACCATACGCAGGTTCCTGATGTTGGCGACGAGCTCACGTTCCTGCTCTGCGCTCGTGATCGGACCGGCGGTCGGATAGAGCCCGAGCACGGGTGCCTCGATGCGCGGGAGAAACGAGGCCGCGCTGACACCGTGCAGCAATTTCGACATCGCCATCTGCACGTCG
The DNA here is from genome assembly GCA_036003485.1 of Burkholderiales bacterium. Classification (GTDB taxonomy): domain Bacteria; phylum Pseudomonadota; class Gammaproteobacteria; order Burkholderiales; family SG8-41; genus PALSA-1004. The sequence goes on from DASYSI010000082.1 coordinate 482, forward strand.
GCACGGTTGGTTGCAAATTCGCGCTCGTACCAGGCGAGCAGGCCCGGATCAGTTTCGGGCGGAAATCGCGTGGTGCGATTGGTGGCGGCGACCCACGCCTGCATGCCCATCGCCCGCTGCGCGTCGGCTTCAGATTTGTGGCCGAGCGCGTAGGTCTCCTTCGTGGCGCTGCTGATAAACACCGGAGTCGAAACGAGCGTGAGCGTGCGCACGCGCGTGGGATGTGTGGCTGCGAGCGCGATGCCGAGGATGCCTCCCATCGACTCGCCGCAGAAATGTACCGCGTCCGCGCCAAGATGATCGATGATAGCTGCGAGATCGGCGACACACGCATCAACTGTGAACTCGCGCTCGAGATCGAACTGCGCCGACGACTGGCCCAGCCCGCGCACATCGGGCCGCACGACCTTGTAGAAGCGTGCGAGATACGGCACCCAGCTGTACCAGAACCTGCCTGACCGGCCGTAGCCGTGCTGCAGGATCAGGTAAGGCGCCGCGCGCCACGGGTCAGTGTAATCGTCGAGCTCGTAATGAAGCTCGGGCTGGGAGGGTCTTGTGACAAACGGCATGGGAGAAGCTTCTGATCCTGTTGCTCTGTGCGTGGAGATTCTATCAGGCATCTCAAGATTCGCCCCCACGCTCGCCGAAAAATTGCGGTATTGGCGCTGCGCGCGACGAGCGGGCGGCGACTGCGCAAGCGCATGGACGAGAATATCGTGGCACTTATTGCGCCAAAGAAGGCGACTGGCTCGAACTCGCGTTAGTCTGCGCGCACGCATTCGCCCAGAAGCCGCTCGCGCAGATAGGCGATCACGGCGCGCCGCGCGCGGTGCGCGGGATGCGACTCCGGTTGGTCGCGGCGATATGTTTCCGTCAGCACCGAATGAGACCAGAACGGCAAGCGATGCTTGCGATCGGGAGTCGGATAGGTCGTCGGTTTGAAATGCTCGCCGAACTCGCGTTTGGCTCTTTCGAACCGCTCGGCGGGACATCCATAATCGGAAGAATAACGAAAGGCAAGGATGTCGATGCCATTGGCCGCCACGCGCGTTTTCGCGGCCTCGAGATCGTCGGGCGCCGTTCCGAGATCGCTGCGGTACTTGGCACCGCGGAACAGCGAGATCGGAAGCGAAGGCTGGCTCGTGACCGCTGCGAGCACTGCGGGCGAAGCACATAGCGCGAACACCATTCCGCCGGTCAGGCACATGCCGATCAGACCAATGCCGGGCCCGCCGCGAAGCGCATGCACGTGCGCACAAAGCTCGCGCAGCCAGTCCGTGAGCGGACCGCGAGTACCCGTGGCGAGGAGAGTAAACTCGCGGCGCACGCATAAAGTAATTACCGATAGCTCGCCGAGGTTCTGCCCGGGACGGCCGAACAGCAGCGGCAGAAAGACCGTGAAGCCAGCGGCGGCGATGTCCTGTGCAAAACCGATGCACGACGGCGTCATTCCGGGCAGTTCGTGCAAGAGCAACACCGCCGGTCCTTGGCCCGTAGTGTAGATGCAAAACTCTGTGGGGCCGCTTCCGGCGAAACGAAACGAATCGAAACCGGCGAGAAGATCGCAGTGCTGCATGGTCAGCGTGATTCCCAATATGTCGAATTGCGGCATTTCGCCGAACAACCGTTCAAAAAGATACTCCCGCGCGCGAAGCAAGCAGCACTCGCGCGCTTCAGCCGAATCTGCTGTCGGCACGCAGCCGTTTAGTCGCTACGACCGAACTGCGCCACATCATTTTTCTTCCTTATTGCGGTCACGCACTGCCGCCGCCAGACCAAAAGCGCGTTCGAAAAACATTACCGCAGCGGACCGCGATTCGTACGCGGCTGCCGGATTGGGGACGAAAGGCACCTCGCCTCCGCGTCCCAGGTGCGAGTACTGGTCGGTGATCGTGATCGCGCTCTCCAGCCGGTCCCACGCATGAGTTGCGCCTTTGTACACCTTGAGCGAGATAAAGCTGCGTGCCGCAGCGGCCAGCGACTCGACGAGATTGGTGCAGGTGTCGGGATTGTCGTATGCGTCGAGCTCTCCCGCCTGGATCAACACCGGCGCGCCGGTGAACGAACTGAACTCATAGCCCGGCACTTGGTTGTACAACCAGCACACCGGGTAATTGGCGACATGGGCGGCGAAATTCAATTCGCCCTGCGTAAAGAGCTGAGTATAAGGCTGAGTTGCGCACAGCAGCGCGACGATGCCGCCCCATGAGAAACCGAGGATTCCGATACTCTGCGTATCGATGTGCGGCTGCAGCGAAAGAAACTTTAAAGCGCCGTACGCGTCGGGCAGCGTTTCCGGCACTCCGAGCGGGCGGCCGCTGACACCGCCGAACCACCCGCGCGCGGCCCACATGTCGATCTCGAGTGTGGCAATGCCGGCTTTGTTGATCTCGGCGGCGTAAAAAAGACCTCGGCTTCCGATTCCGGCCGAGCCGTGCGCAATCACGACTGCCGGCACTTTGCCGCTGATTTCGTCCGGCATGCACAACTGCGCGGAGACCGTAAGTGGACGGTCCGGATCCAGCGAGACGTAGTTTACGTAGGAGCGGGTTGGCATGTCGCAGTCTATGACGCCGGACGGGCGGTTAGGAATAAATGAATGCGACAGCTTGAAACGTCACGGAGCTACCGAAGCCGGTGAGAAAGCGATTGTTGCATCTTGCCGCGCCCAATCGCAAAAAGCAATCGCGCAGCGCCTTTCCGGTGCGGCGCAAAAAATTTTGTTTACGCGTTCAAACTGAGTATCATCTCTTGTAAATTGCTGCAGCATCCGCACAGACAATATCAGATCGATCGATTGCCCCAAGATGTCATCGAAAACGCAATTCTCGGCGCTATGCGCGATTGTCGTGATGCTGGTCGCGGCGGCGACGACCGATTACGGCTGCGCCCGCGCGGCGGACTGGAAGCCTGACAAGCGCGTCGAGATCGTCGTGCCTAACGCCGCCGGCGGCGGCAATGACCGCATCGCGCGGCTCGTTCAAAAGATCGCGCAGGAAAACCGCTGGGTGGATCCGGTCATGACGGTCATCAACAAGCCCGGCGCCGGCGTGGTCGTGGGACTCAACTACCTCAACCAGCATCCGGGTGACGCCCACTACATCGGAATTATTTCCGCGACTTTTCTGGCCGACTACGTAACCGGCCGCAGCTCCATAGGCATCGCTGACATCACGCCCCTCGCACAGTTGTTCACCGAGTACGTCGCTTTCGCGGTGAAGCCCGATTCCGCCATCAAGTCCGGCAAAGACCTCATCGCGTTGCTCAAATCCGACGCGGGCTCGGTCAGTACGGCGATTGCAGGCGGCATCGGCAACCATAACTACATTGCGCTCGCGCTGGTGACACGCGCGGCCGGCGGCGATGTCAGGAAACTGAAAGTCGTCACATTCAATGGCGGGTCCGAAGCGATCACGGCTGCGCTCGGCGGGCATGTCAGTCTTGTGGTTGCGCCCGCCGCGACGATCTTGCCGCACGCGCGATCCGGAAACCTGCGGCTGATCGCGCTTACTGCGCCCAAGCGCCTGCCGGGGCCATACGCCGCGGTGCCAGCATGGAAAGAATTGGGCGCTAACGCCGTGACCTCGAACTGGCGGGTCGTGACCGGACCGCGCGGCATCGCGCCGCCGCAAATCGCTTATTGGGAAAATGTGCTCGCGCGGGTGACCGCGAGCGAAGAGTGGAAGACGATGCTCGAGCGCGATCTGCTGAGCGGCGAGTTCCTGCGCAGTGCAGAGACGCGCGAACAGTTGAAGTCGGAGTACGACGACCTCAAAACCTTGATGAGCGAGCTGGGCCTCGTCAAACAGTAAACACGCCGCGGCGTGCCGCCGTTTTCAGGCGGCGTAAAGCCTGCGCAGCGCGCGCACGTTGCGGATGTGTTCGATATCGTAGAGCGCCGCGATCAGGGCGCGGCTCTTCTGCTTGCCTAGTACGGGAACCATCAGGTCGAGCGCTTTTTCCGTGACCTCGTCGCGCGTGAGCGGATTTTCGGAATTGCCTTTTGCCGCCAGCGTCTGGTGCTCGAGCGCGCGGCCGTCCTTGAGCGTCATCGTGATGCCGCTGCGCCAGCCGCGGACCGTGTTCGGTATGCTCGGGTCGGCAACCGCTTCGATGCGCCGGCGCAGTTTGAGCACGGCGGGATCTTTCGCGCGCGCATAGTCGTGCGCGGCGGCGAAAGTCATGGTGCCATCGATGAGCATGACAGCGAGCAGATGCTGCAGCGAGATATCGGGCATCTCGCGCTCGTTGACGACGATCAACTGCTCTTCCGGCATACGCACTACGAGCCGCTCGACATCCTTCGCCTTCACACCGTGCTCGCGCATGATTTCGTGCAGCACGTGCATTGGTCCCTGTATCGGGCCGCCCACCGACCAGCGCTTGATTCCGCCGCGCATGATCTCGTAGTCGCGCCCTAAGCCGCGCACCAGGGCCTCGCGGTCGGCGGTCGGTGAAAAAATGGAAAAGAAGTCGGGGTCGCCGGAATAAATATCCTCGACGCCGGTAAAGCCCGCGGCCGCCATCAGCGCGGCCTGGGCGCCATTGTGCGCGGGCATGCCGCCCATCGCATACGCCTTCTCGATATGCTCGGTGTCACGAAACATGGTGGTAACGCCGGCCGTCTGCTCCAGCGTATACGAGAGCGCGTAGCGCACCTTGCGCGCGTCGAGCTTGAGCAGCGCCGCCGATGCTGCCGCGGCGCCAAATATCTGACCAGTGGCGCCGGCGTGGCGCCCGGTGGGCACGAACTTACGCGGATGGAGCGCGATCAGAGTGCGCGCGCAGATGTCGTAGCCGAGCACCACTGCGCGCAGCAGTAACTCGCCGCCAAGCTCGTGCTGCTCCGCGACGGCGAGCGCCGCCGGCACGACGCTCGTTCCGGGATGCGTGCGGGTGGGCGGATGCGTATCGTCGGTTTCGTCGGCGTGACCGCACGTGCCGTTGGCGAGCGCGGCGTTGAGTACTGTCGTCACATGCCGGGTGCCGATCACTCCGGCATCGCGCGCGCCGCCGAGCGGCTTTACGTAGGCAAGAATGCGTTTGCCGGGAACAAGCCGCGAACCGGAGACGATGGCGGCAAAAGTATCGACGATGTGATTTTTGGCGCGTGCGGCGACTTCCGCGGGCAGCTTGCGCTTGAGCGCCCCGGCGATATACGCGCTTTGTTTCTGCATCAACGGCGATATCTGCGCAACCTTGCTCATGCCCGCTCCCGCCGCGAGTCGAAATCGATCATAAATGCGAATTTCATAGAGCCCTCGTATTGATGGATGTTTCAGACAATATTCACTGCACGCCAAGCGAGCGCGCACGTAAGCTTACCAGAGGCTATATCTTAAGTAAGTGAAACTCTGATCAAGTATTCGCTTTAATTATTAGAGTTTCCTCTGAAGTAGGGGATATACAAGGGGGCGTAGCCCACTTGTTCAGAGTTTCCTATCAGAGCCATCGATCCTGATGTGGCGCGCGCGACTTTTAGCCAAGCTTCTCCAATGCCGGCATAATATTGCACCGAGACGGGCTATCCCAGAATGAACCAGCCGAATTGCATCTTCTGCAGACCTCAGCGCGAAATTCTTGCGGAGAATGCAAATGCACTCGCGATTTTTGACACTTTTCCCGTCTCGCCCGGCCACGCCTTGGTAGTACCGAAGCGTCACGTGATGACCATCTTCGAGATGTCACTGGACGAATACACCGACTGCTTCCGACTCGTTCTTCCGCTGAAGGATCTGCTTCGCGCCAGGTACGCGCCGGATGGATACAACGTTGGGGCCAACTGCGGCGAAGCCGCCGGGCAATCGGTATGGCATGCACATATACATGTGATTCCAAGATACACGGGTGATGTGCCCGAGCCGCGTGGCGGCGTACGCGGCGTGATTCCGCTCAAGGCCCGCTATTGAGCCGCGGTCGGGCTTGCAACACCTACGCGAACTCTCAGAACCTGACACAGACCGCTAAAGACCGGCGGCCAGTTCGCGCGTGAGATCCGCGGCCGGAATCTCTCTGCAGCCGCTCGCATTCTGGCCGGACCACAACGGCGAGAAATCACCGCTGCCCTGACTCTCGGCCTTCGCGCGCAAAGGCGCAATGGCAGAGGTCGCCAGGGGAAATGCCGGCGCAGCGGCGCTGATCGGGCCGAGCTCCTTCACGAGGCGGTTAACGATGATGCGCGACGGCCGGCCGGTGAAAACGTTCGTCAACGCCGTGTGGCGGGCGTTCTCGCTCTTGAGCGCAGCCCGATGCACTGCGCTGGTGGCCGCTTCGGGACACAACAGGTAGGCGGTTCCAATTTGTACTCCGGCAGCGCCGAGCGCCATGGCAGCCGCAACGCCTTTCGCATCCGCGATTCCGCCGGCGGCAATGACCGGGAGCTTTACCGCGCGCACGATTTGCGGCACCAGTGCGAACGTGCCGACCTGCGTAGTCAAGTCTTGCGACAGGAAAATCCCACGATGTCCGCCCGCCTCAAGACCTTGCGCGATAATGGCATCGACCCCGTGCGCCTCGAGCCAGCGCGCCTCGTCAACAGTCGTCGCTGAACAGAATATTTTCGAGCCCCAACTTCGCACGCGTGCCACCAATTCGGTCGACGGCAGTCCGAAATGAAAGCTGACAACAGTGGGCTTGAATTCGCTCAACGCATCTGCGAATTCGGAACTGAAGGGCGTACGCCCGGGCCCCGCGGGAATGGCAGCCATATCGAGACCGAACTCCTGGTAGTAGCGCGCAAGCGCTGCGCGCCAAACCGTTTCGCGTTCGGCACTCGGAGTGGGCGGCACATGGCAAAAGAAATTTACGTTATACGGCCTCGTAGTGTGCGACTTGATCTTCGCGAGCTCGTTGCGCATCGCGTCAAGACTCAGCATGGCACAGGGCAGCGAACCCAGCCCGCCGGCATTGGAAACGGCTAGCGCCAATGCGCTGCCCTGCACTCCCGCCATCGGCGCTTGAATGATCGGCAGTTCGATCCCCAGAAGCGATTGCAGAGTCGACATCTGAATCTCCTGTTGTTTTCACTTGCGCTACACCGTGGTTTCTACGTCAGGCGCAGCGAGCGCGGGATCACGGCAGCACTGAACGCAAAAGTAATATTATCCGACGAACCTGTGCTGCTTGCGTAGCGGCATTAGAATAAGAGTGTGACTCGCGAGGCGGCGGTGGCGTGCGGCGCGCAGGAATGAGCGAAACTATCATGCCGGCGGGAAGAATAGAATCCGGTTGTCACCGAATAATGCCAAGGAAAAAATCATGCGGTTCTCGAAGGCTTTGACATGCGTTGTGCTTGCGGCGATGACGAGCGGCGGCGCGCTCGCGCAGACATTTCCTGCCAAAGCGGTGCGCATCGTGGTGCCGTTTCCGCCGGGCGGAGGTTTGGACATCGTGGCGCGCGTCGTGGGGCCGAAGCTGACCGAGAGTTGGGCTCAGCAGGTCATTGTCGACAATCGCGCCGGGGCGAGCGGCATGATCGGCACCGAGATCGCAGCGCGCGCGGCGCCTGACGGCTACACGCTCATCATGGGGACCATGGGCAACTTCGCGGTCAACCCGTATCTATTTCCCAAAATGCCGGTTGACCCGCTGCGCGACTTCGCTCCGATCACGCTCGTTGTAGCCGTGCATTTCGTGCTGGTTGCGCATCCTTCGCTGCCGGCGCGCAATGTGAAGGAACTCATCGCGCTCGCGAAAGCGCGCCCGGGACAGATCACTTATGCGTCGTCGGGTGCGGGCGGTGCGCCGCATCTGGCCGGAGAACTCTTCAAGCGCATGGCGCAGGTGAATCTCATCCATATCCCGTACAAAGGCAGCGGCCCGAGCTTCCAGGACCTGCTCGGCGGGCAGGTTTCGTTGACGTTTGACAGCCTGGTCCAGTCGCTTCCCTACATCAAGAGCGGAAGGTTGAGAGCGCTCGCGGTCCTCGGCGGCAAGCGCTCGCCGCTCGTGCCTGAAGTGCCGACCGTCGCCGAATCGGGTGTTCCCGGTTACGAGCTCACCAACTGGTTCGGATTAGCGGCGCCTGCGGCGACGCCGCGCGAAACGATCGCGAAGCTCCACGCCGATTTTGTCAAGGCGCTGCAGCACGCCGAGGTGCGCGAGAGATTGACCGGCATGGGCGCGGACGTAGTGGGAAGCACGCCCGAGCAATTTGGCGCGTTCATGCGAACCGAATCCGCCAAGTGGGCCAAACTCGTCAAGGAAACCGGCATTCGCGGCGAATGAATCAGGCTGAAATATGCAGCAGCGATCCACGTTGGCCAAATATATCTACAATGCACTCGAGCTGACTAGGCTTGTAGCCATGACTGTATCGAGCGATTCATCGAGATATCCCCGACACCCAATTTAAGGAGACGATTTTTGGCCCACATCGACACCAGCAACATCATACGTAGCGCAGTCTGGATCCGCCCGGCCGGCGATGCGCTCGACAAGATCCAGAAAGTAATGCGTGCGCTCCACAAGCGCGGCGGCGGACCGCAATTTCAGCCGCACGTGACGCTGCTGGAAGGCATGGAGACGACCCAGGCGGATGCCGAGACCAAGCTTAAAAAACTCGCTTTGCGGTTGAAACCGTTCAAGGTCCGGCTCGGACGGATCGACTGGCGCCCGGAATATTTCCGTTGCCTGTTCGCGACCGCCGAGTTAAGCCCCGAGCTTGCCGCCGCGCAGCGCGACGCGTACGACGTGTTCGAGATGAAGCCCGCGCCGCCATACGAGCCGCACCTGAGCCTGCTTTACGGCAAACTCGATGAAGCGCTCAAGCAGGAACTTGCTGCGCAAGCCGGCGGCGGTCTCGACGTAATTTTCGAAGTGAACGCCGTGTATCTGGTCGACGCGACCGACGATGTGCCGGTGGCGAAGTGGCAGACCCTGAGCGAACACGCGCTGGGTTAAGGCCGGCAATTCTGGCTGGCAGTTCTCGCGCCGACACGTAAAAACGCCCCGAGGACCAGAGATCCCCGGGGCGTCGGAACTTAAGGCACGCCGGCCTAGCGGCTGGCGGTCATCCTACGATTACAGGTTGATCCGCTGTGCGAGCCGTGAAGGCCGGTAATGCCTCTAAGGTTCATCATTGGATCACCTCCTTTCAAAATTGTGAAATTGAAGTATAGCAGGCTGATGCAGAATCCGCTGGGAACCCTTCGGGGCGGTGCTTGGCGGGGCGATGACAAGACCCGATTGCGAAATTTTTTCGAATCGCTTGGCCGCAGGCTCGAAAACTCCGGACTTCCAATTACCCATATCGGGATTTACCATGCACTCTATGGGAACGACAAAGCCGGCGTCTTCAAATGCGCTTTATACGAAGACGCAGCAGCGCGTGCTGAGCCTGATGCTCGGCAATCCAGACCGCAGCTATTCTGCAGGCGAGATCGTGCGCTTCGCCGGAGCGAGCGTCGGAACCGTGCAGCGCGAGCTCGAGAGCCTGGCCCTCGTTGGCATACTGACCGTGCACAAGGCCGGCGATCAGAAGCACTATCGCGCAAATCATAAAGCGCCGATTTTCGACGAGCTGTGCGGCATCGTCCTCAATACCTTTGGCGTTGCTGATGTGTTGCGAGCAGCGCTCGTCCCACTTTTGAAATATATCAGCGCTGCCTTCATCTACGGCCGTCTTGCCAAGGGCATCGACAGTTCGCACGGCGATATCGACGTAATGATTATCGGAACGGAACTGTCGTACGCCGATGTGATCCCGCACGTCATAAAAGCGCAGAACCGTATCGGCCGCAGCATCAATCCGAGTCTCTACACCGCGGCTGAACTGAGTCGAAAGCTGACAATTGCAAACCGTTTTGTCGTTGCCCTGATGAACCAGCCCAAGATTTTCCTGATCGGGTCGGAACGCGACCTGCCAAAACTTCGCTAGCCGATTGATCTTCCGTGGCGAGCTGACTGTTGCAGGAATAAGCTGGTGCCGCTTGTCTGACTCGAACAGACGACCTATCGATTACAAATCGATTGCTCTACCAACTGAGCTAAAGCGGCAACGCGTGAATTATACCGTGGCGCCGTGCGCGAAATAAATGTCTGACGAGACGGGCTAAGGCTATGGCACGACGTCTTCGGTAAACCACTCGGTCGGTAGCTCGTGCCCCGCGCCCGCCGCGCGCGCCTTGCGGTAGAACGCTGCGCCCACCGCTGCGAACTGCACGCCGATGCCGGGCAGATTCACGAAGCAGGTCTTCTGGCTTTCCGCAGTCCGGCCTTGCGCCGTCCCAGCGATCAGCTCGGCCAGGCTCGGAACCCGGGCAGGGTCGAGTCCGGCTATCGTGTGCCGGTTGCGCGGCATCGAAATCCCACGCGTGACATTGACGTTCGCGTGCGCGACCCGGTCATTGACCGCGACGATATCCGCCAGCCGCACCACATCGGGCTCGAGCTCGGGACCGCGTATGGTGCCGACGTGCATGCCTGGAGCGAGCCAGCGCGCGCTGAACACGTGCTGCGATGCATTGGTCGCGCACAGCACGATGTCCGCACCGTGCACGGCCGCTTCAGGTGTCGATACGGCGGCGACCGCGATGCCCGTGCGCTCGCTCATCTCGGCGCAGAAAGCCTCGCATTTCCCGCGCGTCGGGCTATAGCAGTGGATCGCATCGATTTCCCGCATCGCCGCTATCGCCATCACATGCCCGCCTGCCTGCCAGCCCGCGCCGATGATGCCGACGGTTCGCGCGTCATCACGCGCGAGATACTTCGCAGCGAGCGCCGAAGTCGCGCCCACGCGCATGCGCTGCAGCACGCCATCTGGAAAAATCGCGAGCGGCTCGCCGGTGTCAACGCTGAAGAGCAGCACGAGGCCGGTATAACGGTTGCCCGGCGCCAATGGCATTTTCACTTGTCGTTTAGCGCCGAACGAAATGATGTCGGAATTGAGCCGCACCACACCCACGCCGAGGCTTTGAATCACGGCGCCCATGAGCTTAAGCGAATATACGGCGCCAGGCTCGCGCGTCGATGTGACGGCGTCGGTACGCGACGCGTTCGCCGCGCGACCGTGCGCGAACTCGAGATAGGCCTCTTCGAGCACTGCGATGCAGTCGCCCATCGTCAGCAGCGCTTCGGCGTCTTCGTTCGAAAGAATCAGCATTGGTAAAAAGGAAAAGCAGCTTCAGCCGGCAGAACGTTAGTTTGCTGATGACGCCGGTTTCAGCGACAGCCCTACCATGAATCGTTTTTTTGTCACGTGATTTTCAGCGTGCGCTCTCGATTCTATCATTCTGCATTGCGGCGGCGAGGCTTTACATCCGTTCCCGCGCGCCGTATCTTGCGGCATCGACGAAATCGACCGGGCAGTGATTTCCAAAATATTCGCGGGCTCATCGTGTGCACGTTGCGCATTTTCAAGGGCGCGTGCTCGCGGCGCGCGCGCGGCCATGTTCGTGTGCGGTTTCGCGTTTGCGAGCGGCGCGGGAGCACAAGCTCTATCGTACCCGAGCAAACCGATCCGCATGATCGTGATCTCGTCGGCTGCCGGCAGCACCGACATCATCGCGCGCGCGGTCGGACGCGCGCTCGGCGAGGGCATGGGCCAGAGTGTCGTCCTCGACAACAGGCCCGGCGGCGGCGGTATCATCGCTTCGGAAATGACGGCCAAAGCGCGTCCCGACGGCTATACGATACTGATGGCCAATACCAGCCACTCGGTACAGCCGAGCCTTCACGCGAAACTGCCTTTCGACCCGGTCAAGGACTTTGCACCGGTAAGTCTGGTCGCGCTCACGCATAGCCTGCTGCTCGTAAACACAACGGTGCCGGTCAAAGCCGTCAAAGAGCTGATCGATCTCGCCAAGGCACAGCCGGGCAGGCTCAATTACCCCTCGGGGACGAATGGTTCTTCTGCCCATATTGGCATCGAGCTGTTGAAGTTGATGGC
>DASYSI010000083.1:0-8549 GCA_036003485.1 Burkholderiales bacterium
GTACTGGCCGCAGCGGCTGCGCACTTCGTCATCCCATGAGGAAGGCGCCAAACGCGACTGGGCGGTCGCGACCAAGCGCTTCGAGGGCAAAAACGGTAAAGTTGAGAAGTTGGTCGCGGCACGCATCGAGCAAAAAAACGGCAAGATGCAGGAAATCCCAGGATCGGAGTTTGAAATCCAGGCCGATCTTGTATTGCTCGCGATGGGTTTCATTTCCCCGGTGCCGTCGATGCTCGACGTTTTCGGCGTGGAGAAAGACGCGCGCGGCAACGCCAAAGCCACAACCGACGGCCAAGGTTGTTATGCGACCTCGGTGCCAAAGGTATTCGCAGCCGGCGACATGCGCCGCGGCCAGTCGCTCATCGTCTGGGCGATCCGCGAAGGACGCCAGTGTGCGCGCGCGGTTGACGAATTTCTGATGGGGTCTTCGGTATTGCCGCGATAACGCGCGGCAATACCGGACCCAGGGCATAAACGAACAGGGGGCGTTCCGGCGCCCCCCGTAACCCCCCGTCGGAGCCGACTTGCGGTCGGCAATAAAGCGGGGGTATCGAGATCAAAAGAAAATTCCACATACTGCCTTGCCCGGCATGTCCAGACTCAAGAACGACACGCTCATCCGCGCGCTGCTGCGCGAGCCGACGGCCTACACGCCGATCTGGCTGATGCGCCAGGCTGGGCGTTATTTGCCGGAATACGTCCAGACGCGTGCACGCGCTGGCAGCTTTCTTGCGTTGTGCAAAAACCCGAACCTTGCGACCGAGGTTACGCTGCAACCGCTCGCACGCTACGCGCTCGACGCAGCGATCGTGTTCTCCGATATTCTGACCATACCCGATGCGATGGGTCTCGGCCTTTATTTTTCGGAAGGTGAAGGGCCAAAATTCGAGCGCCCGCTGCGCGAAGAATGGGCGATTCGGGACTTGACTGCGCCTGACCCAACCACGCACTTGAGTTATGTTCTCGATACCGTAAGCCAGGTACGACGTGCACTTGGTGGTAGCGTGCCCTTAATCGGGTTCTCAGGCAGTCCGTTCACGCTCGCGTGTTACATGATTGAAGGCCAGAGCAGTAGCGATTTCGCGACCGTCAAGAAAATGTTATATCAGCGCCCTGACTTGCTGCATCAGATACTCGCAGTCAACGCAGCCGCCGTAACAGCTTACTTAAATGCGCAGATCGAAGCGGGCGTCCAAGCCGTGATGATATTCGACACCTGGGGTGGGATGCTGTCGCACGCCGCGTTTCATGAATTTTCTCTCGCTTACACGGCACGCGTCTTCGGTGGGTTGGTGCGCGTTCATGAGCACGTGAGGGTGCCGTGCATAGTCTTCACCAAGGGCGGAAGCGTATGGCTGGAAGACATTGCGGCAATCGGCTGCGAAGCTATTGGACTCGACTGGACGGTTGATATCGGCCTCGCGCGCGAACGCGTCGGCGCACGCGTTGCCCTGCAGGGCAATCTCGACCCGGCGGTGCTGTTAGCGTCGCCAGAGATCGTTCAACGAGAGGCGCGGCGTGTGCTCGAGAGCTACGGCCGCGGCGACGGACATGTGTTCAACCTCGGGCACGGCATTTCCCAATTCACACCGCCCGATAACGTGTCGGCGCTAATCGAGACGGTACGCGGCTTGAGCGGTAGCTATCACTGAAAACCCGCGCCAAATATGGCTTTGCGCGGTACCCTGCCTGCAAACTTATGCACAGCAAGGCTTTGCGGTCTGTGCCCAAGGTGCGATACCGTACCATTATGACGGGCTGTTTATTTAAGTCTTTGATTTATTTGTTTTTTACTGCAATAACGCCCACGTTCTATAAAATCAATTCGCCCTATACCCATCCGTATGCGCGATGTGCCTGAAATTTAATCAACACAGTTATCCACAAGCGGGGGGAACAAAGAAAAAAACCCTGTCTGATAATGCATTTATCGTATTTTTTGAGAATCTGCTCGAGCGGCTTTTTTTATTTCGTCGCTGCAAATCAACTGCATGAATTTTGTTCGCGTTGCGCTCGACGTTCCCGTGTCGACGCTGTTCGATTATCGCGCGCAAGCCATTACCCGCGCCGACGTCGGTCGGCGGGTCCTCGTGCCATTTGGGAGAAAGATCGCAGTCGGGGTCATCATCGAGCTCGCACGCACGACGTCGCTGTCACCACAGCGCGTGCGCAGCGTGCTAACCGTATTGCGCGACATTCCTCCGCTACCAGACGATGTTTTGGCACTGCTCAAATTTTGCAGCGATTACTATCACCATCCGTACGGAGAATCCGTGCTCAATGCATTGCCGACGCGATTGCGGCGGCGCCACGCGCTGCATCTGGCTGCACCTTCGCGTTATCGATTGACCGAAGCCGGCCGGGCCATTGATCCCGCAGCTGTACCGTACCGCGCAACGACCAAGCACGGACTACTCCGATTACTGCGTACAGCGGCTGAAGATGGCGTTGATGAGACGGTGCTGCGCGCGCTCGCGCCGCGCGCAGCAGCTGCACTGAAATCTATGGCCGAGCAGGGCTGGATCGAGCATATTGCGGTTACTGGCCCGGCAAATCGCGCGCACACACCGTTATCGCCGTTGGTATCGGGCCCGCCATTGACCGACGAGCAGCGCGTCGCAGTTGATGCCATGCGCAGCGCAGGTGAAGGCTTTCGGCCATGGCTGCTGCACGGCGTCACCGGTAGCGGAAAAACTGAAGTTTATTTTCAGATCATCGCCGATAGCATTGCTTGCGGCAAGCAGGTCTTGCTGTTGGTACCCGAAATCAATCTCACTCCGCAACTCGAAGCGTTGATCCTCGCGCGTTTTCCCGGCACCCCGTTGGTGGCTCTGCACAGCGGCCTCAATGAAAGTGAGCGCTTATTTAACTGGCTTGCCGCGCAATCTGGCGCAGCCGCAATTGTACTGGGCACCCGGCTCGCGGTATTCACGCCACTTCCCAACCTCGGACTGATTATCGTCGACGAAGAGCACGACGCTTCGTTCAAGCAATCGGACGGCTTGCGTTATTCCGCGCGTGACCTCGCGCTGGTGCGAGCCAAACATCGATCAATTCCCGTTGTGCTCGGTTCCGCGACTCCTGCGCTCGAAACTTTCTACAACGCGCTTAACGGCGGTTACCGGGTAGTCAAGCTGACCCGGCGAATAAACGCGATGCCGCCGACGGTCGAGTGCATCGACACGCGGGACCTGCCGTTGATCGACGGTCTTTCGCAAGTCCTGCTCGACGCCGTGCGCGAAACGACGCGGCGCGGCGAGCAAAGTCTGATATTCATCAATCGTCGCGGCTACGCGCCGGTACTGATTTGTCCAAGCTGTAGGTGGACCTCAGATTGTCATCGCTGTTCGGCCAAACTCGTGCTGCACCTCAAGGATCGGCTCATGCGCTGCCACCATTGCGGCCATCAGGAGAAAATCCCGATTGCCTGCCCGCAGTGCGGCAACCGGGACTTGGCGCCGCTCGGGCAAGGCACGCAACGCATCGAGTCCGCTTTGGCGCGCATCTTCCCCGATGCGCGCCTATTGCGCATCGATCGCGACAGCACGCGCCGCAAGCAGGCATGGAACGAGATGCGCCGCCAAATCCACGCCCAGGAAGTCGACATCCTGGTTGGCACCCAAATCCTCGCCAAAGGCCATGACTTCCCGCAGCTCAACTTGGTGGGTGTGATCAACGCGGACAGTTCCCTCTACAGCACCGACTTTCGTGCCGCAGAGCGTTTATTTGCGCGCCTGACGCAGGTCGCCGGCCGCGCCGGCCGCGGGTCGAGCCGCGGCCAAGTCTTGATCCAGACCCAGTTCCCCGCGCATCCGCTCTATCAGGCGCTGCGGCGCGACGATTATCCGGCCTTTGCCCACGCGTTACTAGCGGAGCGCAAGCGGGCCGGCTTCCCGCCGTTCGTGCATCAGGCAGTACTACGCGCCGAGGCGACGCGCATGGATATTGTGCTTGAATTTCTCAGACATGCAGTTGGCAGCGGCCGCGGTTTGAGCGACAACGTCACCGTTTACGACCCGGTTCCCGCAAGCATGTCGCGGCTCGCCGGACTCGAGCGTGGACAACTTACTGTTCAATCCCCTTCGCGCACCGCGCTGCAGGCCTTTTTGCGCGCGTGGCATGTGCGGCTCGCGGCCGCTGCCAAGCGTCCGGTGCGCTGGTCGCTCGATGTCGATCCGGTGGAACCGTAAGTCCGCAGCCGCCTTCGGCGGCACGCGGGGTCGCGCATGCTAAAATCCGCCGCTTTTCCCGGTTAAATTTACCATTCCCGACTATGACCACTCAGGCCAGCCTGGATTTGCGCGCGCACATTGCTGACCTGTTCACTACCGCGCTGGCGGCGGTTGCGCCGGATCTGCCGGCGCCGGCAATCGTGATCGAGCGCCCGAAACAGGCCCAGCATGGCGACTACGCGTGCAGCATCGCCCTGCAACTCGCAAAAAGGCTCAAGCGCAGCCCGCGCGAGATTGCCTCCGTGCTCGTTGCCGCGCTGCCGCAATCGCCTTATGTCGCCGCTGTGGAAATTGCCGGCGCCGGTTTCATCAATCTTTTTCTTACCGCTGGAATCCGCCAGGCGGTCGTAGCCGAAATCCTGCGTCAAGCCGCCGACTATGGACGCAGCAGCACCGGCCACGGCAAGAAAATCCAAGTCGAATTCGTATCCGCCAACCCCACCGGACCGTTGCATGTCGGCCATGGGCGCGGCGCTGCATTCGGCGCAAGTCTTGCTAACGTGCTCGATGCGACAGGCTTTCAGGTTACGCGCGAATACTACGTCAATGATGCCGGCCGGCAGATGGATATTTTGGCGCTATCGACGTGGCTGCGTTATCTCGAGCTCGGCGGCGTCGACGTGCCATTTCCCGCCAATGCCTACCAGGGCGATTATGTCCGCACGATGGCGCAAGCATTGCTGACCCGCGACGGCCGGCGTTATATGCGCGCTGCAGCGAGCATCGCCGCTGCAACGCCAGACACGCGCGCGGAGCGGGAGGCGCAGCTCGATATTCTGATCGAAAACGCCAAGCAGTTGCTAGCCGGCGACTACGCCGCAATACATCACTACGTGCTGACCCAGCAGCTTGACGACTGCCGCGAAGATCTCGCGCAATTCGGCGTCAACTTCGACAATTGGTATTCAGAACAATCGCTCTATGATGAAGATAAGGTCGGGCACGCGCTCGAGCTTCTCGATAATGCTAGCCAGCTGTACGTCAAGGATGGCGCTACCTGGTTTCGCTCGAGCGCATTCGGCGACGAAAAAGACCGCGTTTTGCGGCGCGAAAACGGCCAATACACGTATTTTGCATCCGATGTCGCGTACCATCTCGACAAGATCGAACGTGGCTTCGATCCGGTAATCGATGTATGGGGCGCCGATCATCACGGCTATGTACCACGCGTCAAAGGCGCGCTCTCGGCGCTTGGCATCGATCCAGCGCGATTGATCGTTGCGCTGGTGCAGTTCGCGGTGCTTTATCGCAGCGGCAAGAAAGTGTCAATGTCAACGCGCGGCGGAGAATTCGTGACGCTGCGCGAACTACGCGAGGAAGTCGGCAATGACGCCGCGCGGTTTTTTTATGTGCTGCGTAAAAGCGACCAACACCTCGATTTCGATCTCGATCTCGCCAAATCCCAAAGCAATGATAATCCGGTTTATTACGTTCAGTATGCGCACGCACGCGTCAGCAGCGTATTCGAGCAATGGGGCGGTGACGCGCGTTGCCTCGCCGCGGTCGAACTGTCGCCGCTTGTGACGGACCAGGAGGTTGCGCTGCTTTCGCGGTTAATGGAATATCCGGCTGTCGTCGAAAGCGCAGCGCGCGACCTGGCACCGCATATGATCGCGTTTTACCTGAAGGAGCTGGCCGGTGAGTTTCACAGTTACTACAATTCCACGCGCGTGCTGGTACCAGAAGAGCCGCTCAAGCTCGCGCGACTCGCGCTTCTCGCAGCAACGCAGCAGGTATTGCGCAATGCGCTTGCGCTGCTGGGTGTCTCGGCACCGGAAAAAATGTAAGATTCCGTTATGAGCAAGGATTACAAAGGACCGAACAAAAAATCCAGCGGCGACAGCGGCACCGGATCGCTCTTGATCGGCATCCTGATCGGATTGCTGCTCGGCCTGGGTATCGCGCTCGCGGTCGCGTGGTACATCAACAAGATGCCGACGCCGTTTCTTAATCGCTCCGTTCCTGCGGCCAAAAGCGAGCCGCCCAAGGCTAGCCTGCCTGAGACTGCCACGCGCGACGATAAAAGCGGCAGACCGCCGGAGGGTAAGCCGCGTTTTGACTTCTACAAGATACTCCCCGGATCAGAGGAGCCGGTGAGCGAGCAACAGTTCAAGCAAGCGCAGCAAAAACCGTCAACCGCAGAGGCCCCTGGAGCGTTTTTCCTGCAAGCCGGTGCATTTCAGAACGCGCCCGATGCCGATAATCTGAAGGCGCGGCTGGCGCTGCTTGGCGTGGAAGCGGAGATACAAACCACAACTCTGCCGGATAAAGGTGTCTGGCATCGAGTACGCGTTGGCCCTTATACCGCAATCGATGACCTGAATCGTGCACGCGAGACACTGAAACAAAACGGCATCGAGACCTCTCTAATCAAGGTTCGCGAAATGCCGCCGCAACCCGCAAAATGAGTAACATTGGAACCACGAACATGCGAGATGAAAAGGATCCCTGCTTGTTCGCATGGCTCCTCCCAATTTCCCGGCGCGGGTACAGGTTTTGAATAGCAGGAGTTTTGGATGGGTCACAGATTCCGATACACGACTGGAGATGCAATGACGCTACTTAAACGAATAGGCTGCTTTGCCGCATTGTTGACCTTGCTCGCGGGAAGCGTTTTTGCGCAGCAGCCGGTCGCCGGCCGCGAATACACGGTCCTCAATCCGCCGCAGCCGACGGATAGCGGCAAAAAGATCGAGGTAATCGAATTTTTCTGGTACGGCTGTATCCATTGCTATACGCTCGAGCCGGCGATCAAGGCGTGGCTTAAGCGCAAACCAGCCGACGTGGAATTTCGCTATGTGCCGGCCATATTCGATGCCGCGTCGTGGGGACCGCTGGCGCGCGCATTTTATGCGCTCGATGCGATGGGATATGACGGCAAATTCCACGACGACATTTTCAACGCGATCCACCGTGACCGGCAAAAGGCGATCGTGACAGATCCGCGCGTGCTCGCCGATTGGCTCGCGACCAAGGGAGTCGACAAACAGAAATTTCTCGACACTTACAATTCGTTTGCGGTAAACGGCCGCACCAAGCGCTCTGAAGACATGACGCGCAGCTACGACGTTCCCGGCACACCGGCGCTCGTGATCGATGGCAAATATCTGACCGGACCGTCGATGACCGTGAATCCGGATAACAGCGTCAGCTATGACCGCTTTTTTCAGGTGGTCGACCAGTTGATCGCGCGCGCGCGCAAAGAGCGCTCAGGCCAAAAATAAGCTGTGGGTGCTCACGCTCGCTTCATCCGCGCATTTGCGCTGTGCTGGCTGGCGCTCGCCCTGACCATGCTGCCCGCGGCGGCGCAGCAGGTCAAACGCGACGTCGATTACCGCGTGATCCCGCAGCAGCCCGTCGAAAGCGGCGAGCGCATCGAGGTACTCGACTTCTTTTTCTACGCCTGCCCTTATTGCAACGACTTGCTGCCGTACCTCGAGCGGTGGCAAAAACGCAACGCTGCCGAAATTGTATTCCGCCACGTGCCCGTCGTGCGTCATGACTCCTGGGTGCCGCTCGCCAAAACTTATTTCACGCTGGAGGCCATGGGCGAGGCCGGGCGGCTGCATAGCGCGGTATATCGGAGTTATCACGTCGAAGAGCTGTCGATGAGCCAGGACAAAGTCATTGCCGAGTGGGCTGAAAAGAACGGGCTCGACCGCGAGAAGTTCATGACGATCTATCGATCCGAGGAAACGCAGCAAAAAGTCGAACGCGCACGCAAAATGACAACGGATTACGACATTCACGGCACGCCGTCGATCGTTGTCGACGGCAAGTATCTGACTTCCACCAGCATGACGCCTGGCATTCCGCAGGTGATTCCGGTGCTCGACGGTCTGATACGTCTGGCGCGTCAGCAGCGTCTCGAGAAAAGCGGGAAATAGCTTTTTGCGGCTTTTTTGCCGCCTTACTCCGATGATTGCGACATGCAGCGCGTAATCATCACCGGCGCCTCGAGCGGCATTGGCGCCGCACTCGCGCGCCACTACGCGCACCGCGGCGCGGCGCTCGGCTTAATTGCACGGCGCGGCATCGAGCTTGAGCAACTGGCCGCGCAACTGGCGGTGCCCATCAGGATCTACCCCCTCGATGTGCGCCACACCTCGGCGCTGCAAGCGGCAGCCGCGGATTTCATCGCGCATCACGGCAGTCCCGACATTGTCATCGGCAGTGCCGGGGTCAGCTTCGGGACGCTCGGCGAATGCGCCGAGGACGTCGCCGCATTTCAGGACATTATCGAAATCAACGTCATGGGACTGGTCAAGACCTTCCAGCCTTTCATTGTGGGCATGCGCGCGGCGGGGCGCGGAACAC
>DASYSI010000084.1:0-13397 GCA_036003485.1 Burkholderiales bacterium
CATGTCAGCGAATTTCCACTGCAAGCCCTGGAATTCGCACAACAGACGCCCGAACTGCTTGCGCTGCAATGCCCACTGGCGCGCCTGCTCGTAAGCATAGCGGCCCAGCGCGAGCGAGCGCGCGGTGTTGCCGATGCGCTCAACGTTGAAGCCCGCGATCTGTTTCTTGAAGCCGCCTTCCTTGAGCAGAATGTTCTCGGGGCCGACGTAAACGTCATCGAGATAGGTCTGAACCCAATCCTCGCCGTTGAAGAATTTCGACGGCGCGCCTTGTCTGAAACCGCGCGCATCGCGCGGAATCAGGACCGAGCCGATGCCGCCCACGCCGGGGCCGAAGCGCACGTACGTGAGCATGACTTCGGCATACGATGCGTGGGTCTGAAATACCTTAACGCCGTTGATACGGTAACCGTCGCCGTCGGGCGTCGCGGTCGTGCTGAGATCGGTGACGGCGCTGCCGGCTTCGGGTTCCGTCATTCCCACGGTAATTACCGATTCGCCGCGCAGGATCTTCGCGAGATAGCGCTGCTTCTGGTCGGGGGTGCCGTACTCGGCGAGCACGCGCACCGGGCCGAAGTTGCCGGCTTGCACTACGTCGGCGCTGCGCGGGCATACCTGCGCGACGGTTTCAATCGCAATCACCGCATCCATCAGCGAACCGCCCTGTCCGCCGTCGTGTTCGCCGATGGTAATGCCGAGCAGCCCTTGCTCGGCCATCAGCCTGGCGACGTCCCACGGATGCTCCTCCTGATGCGCGCGTGCGAGCGCGCCGGCGGCCAGGTGGCGTTCGGCGAAGCCGCGCACCGAATCACGAAACATTTTCTGTTCGTCGCTCAGATCAAAATTCATGGCTGATGCTTTCAATCTCAGTCTGCGCCTAAGCGGGGTGCATACCGGCGGCTTTGACCTCAGGCTTGCAGCAAAGGCCGCAGCTTGCGCACATCCTTGATTTTTTCGATGGCCCAGACCGCATCGCACAGCTTGCGCGCGCGCGCTTTGCCGAGCACGGGCGCGAGCAGATCGTAGCTCTTGAAATCGACTTCGTCGCGCTGCATCGGGTTTTCGCTGGTGCCGCGCACGGCTTTGGTATGGTGCCGCAGCTCGCTGCCATTGCGCAGTTTGATCTCGACGATGCCCTGCCGGCTCGGCATGGCTTGGGTCAGCGCGTCGTCGCCGACGAGCTCGATGCGTTCGCGCAGCGCGAGCACTTTGCGATCGCGCATGCGCTTTTCGTCGTGCGATGACTTGAAAGTCGCGGTGCCGTCGAGCAGCATCACCGCGCACATATGCTGCATGCAGATATCGGGCATGGTGCGGTTGTTGACGGTGTTCGCGGCATGGTGCGCCACGCGTACCGTGAGTTTTTCGATATCGGCGGCTTTGAAGTGGTGTTCGCGAATGAGGTCGAGCAGTGAATCGAGCGGTGCCTGGATCGGCGAGCCGACCGACCAGCGCTTGATGTTGGTATTCATGATTTCATAAGTCGAGCCGAGTCCGCGTACGAGTTCGGCGGGTTTTGGCGCGCGGCCGTAGGCGACGAAAAAATTGCGCTCGCCCGAGAACACGTCTTCGACTGCGGTGAAGCCATGCGCGACCATCGCTGCGGCTGAGACGCCGTTGCGCGCCGGCATGCCGCCGAAATCGAACGCTTTCTCGATGTGTTCCTCGTCGCGCATCCAGCACGAAACGCCCGAAGCCTGCTGCGCGGTGTATGACAATACGTGGCGCGCCTGGCGTTGATCGAAGCCGCACAGCGCTCCGGCGGCCGCGGCGGCGCCGAACATCGGTCCGAAGCTGTGCGAAGAATGACCGTCATCGCGGAATTCATAAGCGTTGAGCGAAAAATTGATGCGGCAGCCGATGTCGTACCCGAGCGCGACCGCGCGCAGCAACGCGGTCCCGTTGCAACGCTCGCGCTCGCCCATGGCGAGCGCGGCGGGCACGATGGCACAGCCCGGGTGGCACAGTGACGGCGCGTGCGAATCGTCGGTCTCGTCGGCGTGCGCGAGCATGCCGTTGGCGAGCGCGGCACTGGCCGCGCTGGTGACGATGCGGCTGCCGATGACGCACGCCTCGCTGCTGCCGCCGAGGGTTTTCACATACGAAATCGCTTTTGTTCCGGGGAGCAGTCGCGATCCGGATACCATGGCCGCCATCGTGTCGAGCACGTGGTGCTTGGTTTTTTCGGCCACTGCCGCGGGCAGCGGCTTGCGCAGCGCCGACGCGATGTACGCGCTGACCTGCTGCATTACGGGCGAGATGTCGGTTGCTGATTTGCTTGTCATTTCATCGGTCCCTGATGTTTATAAGGTTCACATTAAAGCTCCGCCACAAAGGACGCGAAGGACGCCAAGGAAAATCAAACTCGTCAAGATGCGAACAGTTTAGAAATCGCTCAATACGCTTGTTCATATATTCTCGGTGCATCTCGATCGGTAGTTCCTTTGCGTCCTTGGCGGCAAGGCCTTTAAGTTGGTTGAGCGCAGCGCGCGATTTCTCCCGCGTCAGGCAGCGTTGCTGCCGACCAGCAGAGCCGGATCAGCTCGCCGCTTTGCGCGTCGCTAAGGATGCCATCGGTGAGCGCGCGAAACTTCGTTTCGAGGTCCGCGTCGCTCATCGGCCGTTGCAGCGTGCCGAGCGCGTGCTCGACAAACGTGGACAGCGTCGTGCCGTTGTTGAGCCGGATCGCGATGCGCGCCTGAATCTTGCGCAGCGCGGCGTCCGGCTTGATGTTGACACGGCCGCGTAGCGCCACCACGCGCGGATCGCGCACGCTGGCATCGCTGAACTGGGGCTCGCCGGCTGCGCCGAATACAATCGCCGCGGCTGCGGCGTGATAGACGCTGAATTTGCCTTCGAGTCCGGTTTGCGGTTTGGGTTTTGCCGTGAGCTCGAGCACAATGGGGCAGACATCGATATCGATGCGCTCGATCGCGTCCGCGGTCAGCGCGTGTTCGTTGCGCAACTGGATGCAGCCGTCAATTGCGGCGTGCACCACCAGTCCGCACGCGTAAGGTTTGTACATGTTTGACGAAAGCTCGAAATGCTCGCCCAGGCCGTCGGTGATGACCGCGGGATCGAATTTTTCCGACAACACGTGCGCAAATCCGCGCGGGGCTTCGATAGCGCATTCCGAGCTCGTGAAATTCCTGGCTGCAAGCAATGCCGCGGTCAGGCCGTTCTTCGCGGCGCATCCGGGGTGCAGGCTTTTGCACATCGAACCGAACATTTCGCGCAGTCCCGCAGACTGGGTCGCCGCAATGCCGAGCGCCCATGCCATCTGCTGCTCGTTCAGCGCGAGCAGCTTGCCGACCGCGGCGGCGGCGCCGAACACGCCCGCCGTGCCGGTGATATGCCAGCCGCGGTCGTAATGCTCGGGGAAAACCGACAGAGCGATGCGACATTCCGTTTCGACTCCGAGCACGAACGCGTGGACTAAGTCCTCGCCGCTCGTTTTGCGCCATTCGCAGAAAGCCAGCAATGCCGGCAGCACCGGCGCGCTCGGATGCACCGCGCGTGCGTGCGTGTCGTCGTAATCGAGCACGTGGGCGCTGATACCGTTGATGAACGCAGCGTGCAGGATATCGAGACGCTCGCCGCGGCCGAGAATACCCGCTTGCGGCGGGCCGGAAAATTCACCCAGCGCTGCCAGCGCGCATTCAACCGTTTCGTGGCGCGAGCTGCCGACTGCACAGCCCATGCAATTGAGCAGCGCGCGCGCGGCTTCGTGCCTGACCGCGGCGGGAATGTCGGTGTAGCGCGACTCGACCAGATAGCGTGCCAGAATGTGCGTGACTTCCATCATTCCGCCCGTACGCCCGCTGCTTTTATGGTGCGTGTCCATTTCTCGATGTCCATTTTGATCCTGGCCTGGAATTCTTCAGCGCTGCTGCCGATCGGATCGGCGCCTTGCGCGATCAGCGACTCGCTGACGCTTTTTGTGTTCACGATTTTGCGCAGCTCGCCGGTGAGCCGTGCCACGATGTCTTTGGGCGTTCCCGCCGGCGCGAGCATGCCGAACCAGGTGCTCGCCTCGAAGCCCGGCATTCCAGTTTCGGCAATGGTGGGCAGCGCAGGCGCGGCGGCGCTGCGTTTCGCGCTACTGATGCCAAGCGCACGCAGCCGGCCTGAATTGACGTATGGCAGCACCGAGAGTGTGTTGGCGAACATCATCGATACCTGTCCCGCGATCAGATCCGTCACTGCGGGCGGCGTACCCTTGTAAGGGATGTGCACGATGTCGATCTTGGCCTGCATCTTGAAGAGCTCCATTGCCAGATGCGGACTGCCGCCGTTGCCGGTCGACGCGTAAAGCAATTGTCCGGGCTTCGCTTTGGCCATCGCAAGCAGCTCCTTGACAGACTTTACCGGCAGCGACGGATGTACTACCAGCACGAAGGGCGCGGAGGCGACGAGCGAAATCGGATCGAGATCTTTTTCGAGGTTATAACCAAGCTTCTGATAGAGCGCCTGGCTGCTCGCAACCGACGCCGGCGTGAACAGCAAAGTGTAGCCATCGGGCACTGCATGCGCGGCCACCTCGGAACCGAGGTTGCCCGAAGCACCGGCGCGGTTGTCGACCACGAACTGCTGCCCGAACGCAGCAGTGAGCCTGGGCGTGATGGTGCGCGCGACGATGTCAACGCCGGCGCCTGGAGGAAACGATACGATCACGCGCACCGGCTTCGATGGATAGGATTGCGCGGCTACCGGGAGCGTGCTTATCGAGGCACCAGCGAACAGCACGAGAATCAGTCGCCGCAGAATGCCGCGCCATAACCCAGGCGCCCGTGCCCCGTCTCCGCCCCAACAGAAACCCCCTCGCCGAGATCCGGGGCCCCGCCTTTGCGGAAACGATACGATCACGCGCACCGGCTTTGATGGATAGGTCTGGGCGACAACTGGGAGCGCGCCTGCGAACAACGCAAGGATCGAGATAGGGACGACACGCGCGATTCCACGCATATTTATCGCCTTATTGAGACGGTTATTTATCAGCAGCGGACGCGCGTTGATGGCTGGTCGTGCGCGGGGCAAGCCGAGAAGCAGGTTAGCGTTGAGTGCCGCGGCCGACGGTCGCAGGCACTTTTTCAGGCTCCGCGATTTTAGCGCACACGACATCCTTCTACAACGCATAGCGGCGTGCCGGAACCGCCGCCGGATACGCTAAAATGACAACCTTCAAATGTGGGGAGCACGTAGTGAGAAAACCGCTGGTCGGAATCGTGATGGGCAGCCAAAGCGACTGGGACGTGATGCAGCACGCGGCGCGGCAAATCAAGGATTTCGGCGTGCCTTACGAGGCGCGCGCTTTGTCGGCGCACCGCACGCCCGATTCGCTGGTGGAGTGGATGGAAGGTCTCGAGAAACATGGCGTGCGGTGTTTCATTGCCGGTGCGGGCGGAGCTGCGCACTTGGCGGGAGTGGTTGCGGCCAAGACGATATTGCCCGTGCTTGGCGTGCCGATGCCGTCCAAACACCTGCAGGGGCTCGATTCGCTGCTTTCGATCGTTCAGATGCCGAAAGGCATTCCCGTGGCCACTTTCGCGATCGGTGACGCGGGCGCCGCCAATGCCGGACTATTTGCGATTGCGATGCTGGCGCTGCACGATGCGGGGCTTGCGAAAAAACTCGAGGCATTCCGCGCCAAGCAGGCAGCCGCCGTCAAGGCCGTCAAGCTGCCTGATCTATCCTGATTTTTCTTAGAGAGAATATCTTCATGGCGGGCACACCTTTGCTCGAAGCAAAACTAAAGAGCCTCAAGTTTCTGCACCGCGGCAAGGTGCGCGATATCTACGCCGTCGGCGACGACAAGCTGCTGGTGATACAGACCGACCGGCTATCGGCGTTCGATGTGATTCTTCCGGATCCGATCCCGGGCAAGGGCGAAGTGCTGACCGAGATGTCGTTCTTCTGGTTCGAGAAGCTCGCGCACGTGATCGCGAACCATCTGACCGGAATCAAGCCTGAATCGGTTGTCGCGGCGAACGAGCGCGACCAGGTCGCTGGCCGTGCGATGGTGGTGCGCAAGCTGAAGCCTTTGATGATAGAGGCAGTCGTGCGCGGCTATCTCATCGGCTCGGGCTGGAATGATTACCAGAAAACCGGCGCAGTCTGCGGCATCGCGCTTCCGGCCGGCCTGCAACAGGCGCAAAAACTACCGCAGCCGATTTTCACTCCGGCCACCAAGGCGCCGGCCGGCCAGCACGACGAGAATATTTCGTATGCCGAAGCCGAGAAAATCGTCGGCGCCGAGCTTGCCGCAAAGGCGCGTGCGCACTCGATTCGACTCTACAGCGAAGCCGCGGCTTTCGCCAAAACCCGGGGCATCATCATCGCGGATACCAAGTTCGAGTTTGGCACCGACGACAGCGGCAAGCTCTACCTGATCGATGAAATCCTGACGCCCGATTCGTCACGCTTCTGGCCGGCTGATCAGTACCGCACCGGCGTGAGCCCGCCGTCGTTCGACAAGCAGATCGTGCGCGACTGGCTCGAGACGCAGCCGTGGAACAAGAAACCCCCGGCGCCCCATTTACCATCCGAGGTGCTGGCAAAGACTTCCGAGAAATATCGCGAAGTGCTGCGCATGTTGACCGGGGCGTGAGTCCTGGATTGGACAGCTTCGAGCTCGAGAAAGCCGTTGCAATCCTCAAGCGCGGAGGACTGGTTGCGTTTCCGACTGAAACGGTTTATGGTCTCGGCGCCGATGCCGGCAATCCCGATGCGATCCGGAAACTCTACGCCGCTAAGGGCCGTCCCGCAGATCATCCGGTGATCGTGCATCTCGCTGACGCCGCGCAGTTGACGCAGTGGTCGCGCGAGATCACTCCAGCCGCGAACAAACTCGCGCAGAGATTCTGGCCTGGGCCCCTGACTCTTATTTTGCGGCGTACCCCCGACGTTAGCGATGCGCTCACCGGCGGCCAGGACACGATCGCTTTGCGTATTCCGTCGCATCCGATGGCGCATGCGCTACTCGTAAAATTCGGCGGTGGAATCGCGGCGCCGTCGGCCAATCGATTCGGGCACGTCAGCGCGACTACGGCGCAGCACGTGCGAGAGGAGTTCGGCGCAAGCGTCGAGCTCGTGCTCGATGGTGGACAGAGCGAAGTCGGCATTGAATCGACGATCGTCGATGTGACAGGTATACAGCCGGTATTGTTGCGGCCAGGGCACATTTCGGCGCGCGAGATCGAAGTGGCCGCCGGCGTAGCGCTCGCGTCGTCGCAGGCAAATTCGCCGCGCGCACCCGGCACGCTCGCCGCGCACTACGCGCCGAATACCCCGCTCCTGGTCATGGAAGGCGATTTGATGCTCGAACTCGCGGCCACCCTCGTACGCCAGGGGAAATCGGTCGCAGTGCTTGCGCGCAGCACGCTGCAGCCGCTGCTTCCCGGCCTGAAGTGGATCGCAGCGCCGCACCGTGCCCAGGCGTACGCGCACGACCTCTACGCTAATCTGCGCGCGCTTGATGCGCAGGGATGCGATGCCATACTGGTCGAACAATTGCCGCAGCAGCCTGAATGGGCCGCGGTCAATGACCGGCTGGGTCGCGCGGCTGCGGGATCGCGACAACGACCTTGAGAGTTTTTAAGCTACTTGAATTTTTGGTCCAGGAACTGCCGTACCTGCCTGACGAGCTCGCGCTCGCTGCCGGCGAAGTAATGGTCGGCGCCCGTGACTTCGATCTGTGCCGAGCCTTTGAGCAGCTTGAGCGTCGCGGCGCGCGCATCGGCGTTCTTCAGCACTTGCGGAAAATCGCGCTCGCCGTAAATATCGAGCACCGGCAGGCGCAATTTTCCGGGTTCGGCGAATTCTCCGCTGCTGATGCCGATAGAAGCCCACGCGGCGATGCCGTTGTCGGGACTGCGGGTGAGAAAGAAGTTGCTCATGCGCGAGCCCATGCTGTGCGAGACGAGTGCGATGGTGTGGTGGCCTTTGGTGCTCAAATAGGCGACTGCAGCTTTTAGCCGCTCACTGGCATCGGCAAACAGCGCGGGATACTCCTCGCCTTTAGCGCTCGCAGCGAGCACCGGCATTTGCACCGACAGCGTGGTATAGCCCTGATCGGCGAGTCCGCTTCGCAGCGCGCCGATCAGCGCCCAGTCGGGATGCACGCCCACACCATGAACCACGATCACTGCGGCGCGCGGCTTTGCGGCCGCGGTATAAATTGCGAGGAACTTGTGGCCGGATTTCTGCGTTAGATATACCGCGTCGCCGACGACGAGGCCCGGTGTAATTTCCTCCGCCCAGCGCTGCTCGCGCGCGTAATCGGGTTGCGGCTGCGCCTGCGCAAGCGTCGCAGCAAGCAGCAATAGCAGCAAAAGCAATAAACGCATGAGATCAAACCTCCCGAGGTCGCAGCATTCGGCAATCCGCTCAACAGGGCGCGCGGCTTCCATCAACGTCCCCTGAACTGCGGCTTGGTCTTGGCGAGGAACGCTGCGACTCCGATGCGGTAGTCCTCGGTATCGAAGCATGCGTAACCTTCGTCCCATTCGGCTTGGGGAATCTGCGGCGCCACGCAAAGCCGCTCGATAAACTGCTTGTGCCAGCGCGCAACGAGCGGCGCACCGGCAGCGATGCGTTCTGCCAGGGCGTACGTCTCATGCTTGAGGTCGGCGTCGCGCACGACGCGATTAACGAGCCGCTTTTGCAGCGCTTCGGCAGCATCGAATATGCGGCCTTCGAGCAAAATCTCCGATGTGATGGCGCGGCCGACGAGACCCAGAACGCCCTGGAGCTCGCCGTACCCCATGGTGAGGCCCAGGTTCTTGATCGGCACGCCAAAACGGCTGGACTCGCCGCAGATGCGCAGATCGCACATCGCCGCGATTTCGAGCCCCCCGCCGACGCACGCACCTCTGATCATGGCGATCACCGGATGAACGCAATGCGCGATCGATTGCATGGTTGCGTGGATTAACGCGCCGTAGTCTTTGGCTTGCCTCGAATCGGCGCGCTCGCGCGCAAACTCGGAAATATCGGCGCCGGCGGCGAATGCCTTGTCGCCGGCGCCGCGCAGCACCACGCAGCGCAAACCGGCGTCTGCGGACAGCTCACCCATTACAATGCCGAGTTTTTCCCACATCGGCTTGTTGAGCGCATTAAGCTTGTCGGGATTGTTAAGCGCGACAGTGGCGATGACACCTTCACGCGCAACGAGAACGGGTTCAATCACGGCTATCCGGCGTTACGGTGATGCGCTTTTCACCATGCGTTGGTGGATTACGCGCCATCCCAGCGAAATCAGCGGCCAGAACAGGAGCAGGAGCGCGAGCGTGGTGATGGAGCCGACGAGCGAATTCGACCAGAACACGCGCATGTCTCCGCCCGCTCCGATCATAGACAGGCGAAAGGCGTCTTCCGCCCGATTTCCGAGCACCAGCGCGAGCGTGAACGGCGCAAGCGGAATGCCGATTTTCTTGAACACGTAGCCGACAACGCCAAACGCCAGCATGAGCCAGATGTCGAACATGGCGTTCTGGATGGCATAGGCGCCGACCGCGCAGGACACGACGATCATCGGCGCAATGGCGGAGAAAGGAACGCGCAATACGGCCGCGAATAGCGGCACCGTGGAGAGCACCATCACCAGTCCGACCAGGTTGCCGAGGTACATCGAGGCGATCAGGCCCCACACGAAATCTTTGTGCTCGACAAACAGCAGAGGTCCGGGATTGAGCCCCCACACCATCAGGCCGCCGAGCAGAATCGCTGCTGTGCCGGAGCCGGGGATGCCGAGCGCAAGCATCGGCAGCAGCGCCGAAGTACCGGACGCATGCGCGGCCGTCTCAGGAGCGAAGACGCCCTCGATGCGCCCCTTGCCGAAACTTTCTTTGTCCTTGGAAAATCGTTTCGCCAGGTTATAGCCCATGAACGAGGCGGCGATCGCGCCGCCCGGCGTAATGCCGAGCCAGCAGCCGATGGCGGAGGAGCGCAGCAGCGTCACCCAATAGCGCGGCAGATCTTTCCACACTTTCCACACCACGCGCAGACTGATCTTGGCGGAGTGGCCGCGCAGCGCCAAGCGCTCTTCCATCGTCAACAGGATCTCGCTGATGCCAAAGAGGCCGATCACCGCGACGAGAAAGTTGATGCCCCGATACAGCTCGCTCCAGCCGAAGGTCATGCGCAATTGAGCCGATACGGTATCCATGCCGATGCCGGCGATCAAGAGGCCGAGCGACATTGAAATGAGCGTCTTATGCTTTTCCTCGCGCCCCAATCCTACGAACGAGCAGAAGGTGAGCAGATAGACGGCGAAGAATTCCGGCGGTCCGAACCGCAGTGCGAACGAGGCGATGCCGGGCGCAAGAAAAGTTATCAGCAACACAGCGACGAGCGAACCGATGAACGACGACGTGAAAGCTGCTGTGAGTGCTTCGGCGGCGCGGCCCTGCTGCGCCATCGGATAGCCGTCGAAAGTGGTCGCCACCGACCAGGCTTCGCCGGGAATATTAAAGAGAATCGAGGTGATCGCTCCGCCGAACAACGCGCCCCAGTAGATGCACGACAGCATCACGATCGCGGAAGTGGGATCCATCGTGAAGGTGAGCGGCAGCAGGATGGCCACGCCGTTCGGACCGCCCAGGCCCGGAAGCACGCCCACGAAAATGCCGAGCACCAGGCCCACCATCATCAGCGACAGTGTCTTGATTGTCAGCAGTACATGAAAGCCATGGAGAAGAAGTCCGAAAGCTTCCATCGCGGTCCGTCACCTGCCCTAGTGGCCGAACAGGGCTTCGATCGGGCCCTTGGGCATGATGACGTCGAACGCCAGCTCGAACGTGATGAACATGGCGAGCGTGAACACAAAGCTCGTGAGCAGCGATTTCCACAGCGCGATGCGCCCGATGATCCGCATGAAACCAGCAACCAGCAGGAAGCTCGCGACGTAAAGGCCCAGCCACTGGGTTAACAGACAGAACGCAAAGGTGGGGACGAAAACCTGCATGACCCTGCGCAACTGGTCGCGGGTAACGAAGGTTCCGGTCGCGTCGGCCCGACGCAGCAATGATCCGACGAGGCCGTATATGCTGGCGGCGCCAAGGATGATCGAAAGATAGAACGGAAAGTAGCCCGCGCGCGGCCCGTCCGGCGCCCAACCCATGCCGATGCGCCAATTATCGAACGCCATCAGTGCGGCGAAAGCAATCAGCAACAACGAGGCGACAATTTCGAGGCTGCGCGTGCTCGCTACCGCGGGCGAGTCGCTCGCCGGCGCGGTGGGGTCCTCGACAACGATTTCGTTTTCGACTTCAGCCATAGCCTATCTCCAAGCGGCGATTGTTTCGCCTGCCGCCCGCGGCAAGCGGAGAGGCGAAAACATGGGCACGATTCAGTTGGCGACGAATCCCGCCTCCGTCATCAGATTTTTGTTCAGCGTTTCGTCCTCTTCGAGAAATTTCAGCATATCCGGGCCGGTCAGGAAGATCGGCTTCAGCGCCTGCTTTTCCATGTAGTCCTTATAGTCGGTTGTCTGCGCCACTTTCCTGAACAGATCGACGTAGAACGCGGTCTGCTCGGGCGTCACCTTGCCGGGAAGGAACATCGCGCGCAACATCAGATACTGCACGTCGAGACCTTCTTCCTTGCACGTCGGAATATCGTTCCAGGACTGAGTGTCCGTCACCTTGGTCTTGTAATTGATGCGCTCCTTGTCGAACACGCACAGCGCCCGCACTTGCCCCGCGCGCCACACTTCGAGGTTCTCGGAAGGATTGTTGACATTCGCCGCGGTGTGATTGCCGACGAGCTGAGTTGCCGCCTCGCCGCCGGATTTGTACGGCAGGTAGGCGAACTTCGCACCGGTCTTTTTCTCCATGAACACAGTGAGGACGTGGTCCTCGCGCCTCGAGCCGGTGCCGCCCATCTTGAACGGCGGATTGGCGGCCTTGGCGGCCGCGATGAATTCCTTCACGTTCTTGTAGGGCAGCGTCGTATTGTCCCACAGCACGAACTGGTCGAGCGCGATGACGGACACCGGCGTG
Source organism: Burkholderiales bacterium (assembly GCA_036003485.1). Classification (GTDB taxonomy): domain Bacteria; phylum Pseudomonadota; class Gammaproteobacteria; order Burkholderiales; family SG8-41; genus PALSA-1004. The sequence goes on from DASYSI010000084.1 coordinate 12,000, forward strand.
AGTTCGCGCCAGTCGAACGGAATCTTGGCCGACAGCGGCAACATGTAGATGAGCGAGTAAGCGATGAGAACCTTGTTCGGGTCGCCCGTGCTCGATTTCATGTACATCAGCGCTTCGGCGCCCGATGCCCCGCCTTTGAGCGTGACCACCATCGGTTGCTGCATCAGTTTGTTCTTCTGGATCGCCGCCTGCATCATGCGCGCCATCTGGTCGGACGCTCCGCCGGCGCCGGCGGCAACGACGATTTCAACCGGCTTGGTCGGTTGCCATGCGGCCGCTTGCGCGGGCGTGGTTACGGCGCACGCCAGGACCGCCACCGGAAGCAGCGGCAAGCAAGTGCTGTTCAAGAATTTTCGCATCGTTCGCATCATGATTTTGTCCTCCAGTTGGTATTGCGTTTTAGATCGAGCTGCCATACCTGCAGTGGTCAGACGGCAACGCCGGCAGCCTGTGCTTTTTCCACGAGATAATCCCTCCCGGCCAGCATATCGTCAAGCGTGCCGAACGCATTGGTGTAATGTCCCTTGAACCCCTTGGCTTCGACGCGTCGGAACATCGCGCCGAAATCGAGATCGCCGGCTCCAGGCTTCATGTGCACTTCGTATCCGTTGCGATGACAGTCCGCGATCCGGACTTCCTCCACCCTGCTCATGTCGATCGCATCGACGAAACCTTCGACGCCTTCCGGTACCAGGTGCGCGTGGTTGACGGTGAACGACAGCTTGAACGAGGGCGACTGGATGCGCTCGAAGTAATAGCGCCATTCCTCGACCGTGTGCGCGAGGTAATGCACCTCGGCATCGGCGGGTTCCTTGTTGAGATTCTCGAGCAGGACCAGTGCTTTTTTCTTTTCAGAGTAAGCGACGATGCGCTGCAGGCGCTCGAGGCTGGCTTCCATGCGCATTTTCTTGTCCTTGGTGAAATGGTAGCCGGCATGCACGACCATCCACTCGGCGCCGAGTCTGGAATAGACGTCGACATAACCCTTCAGGTATTGCTCGACCGCGTCGCTGACATAAGGCGAATATTCGGCGACATTGACCGCAGACAGCGTGTGCAGCCCGAGATGTATGCCGTGCTGCTCGCACGCCTTACGCACGCCGCCAGCGCGCTTGTCGTCAAATGAGGTAAACGCGTTCGCGGCAGTATCGAGCTGAATGTCGATGTAACGCACGTCGTGTTGTGCTGCCCACTCGATTGCGTCTTCGAGTTTCAGGCGGCGGCTGATGTCAATTCCGATTCTGTCGCGCAGGTGCAATCGCTTCCTCCTCTATTTGTCAGCAGCCCGCCTGCTGCGGTGATTTATTGCGGCGGGATACCGGCCGCGCGCACTACTTTATTCCATTTCTCAGTTTCAGTTCTGAGATACGAGCTGAACTCCGCAGGAGTGCTCGCGAG
>DASYSI010000085.1:0-4081 GCA_036003485.1 Burkholderiales bacterium
TTTGGGTCGTCGAATTGACGAGTCCGGGTAATCTGGTTCGATCAGGATGGACGAGAACTATCGTGAAACCCGGAGACAAAGTGACCGCCGAGGTGCATCAGCTCCGCGACGGGACGAAGGGTGGTGGTCTGAGAAAGATCACGCTGGTCGATACCGGGCAATCTTACACTTACAATATACGCGATCAGGAACGACCAAACCTGGATGAGTACCCGGCCGGCAAATAGCTGACTGCAGGGCTTCTACACCCAGGTGCGCGAGCACCTGCCGTGTTCACTAAGAAAAAAGTCCCCGTGAGAGCGGCGCCGGGATTTTTAGAAACCAAACAAGCGCTGAGGGTTGTCGACCAGTATTTGGCGTCGCAGCGCGTCGTCAGGTGCCCACTCGCCCAACAGGTTAAATAACTCGATCGAGCCGACCTTGTCGGCAAACGAGAGATGCGGATAGTCGCTGCCCCAGATGATGCGATCCGGAGCACTCTCGATCAGCGCACGCGCTATCGGCGCCGCGTCGGCAAAGCCTGGCTCAACCGACATCCGGTATACCCCTGTAAGCTTGACCCAGCAGTGTCCGTCGCCATGTCGGAGCAAATCGAGCAGTTGCTGGAATCCCGGCTGATCGACTCCTTCCTTGGCAAGAAACATTCCCATATGCGCAAGCGTAAAGTCGCACCTAAGCTGCTTTAAGGTAGGCATGAGCTCGCTCGTCAGCCAGCCGGGCGTCAGGAAATCGAGCTGCCACCCGAGCTCGGCGCAGCGCGCGTGCAGCCGCTCGATACGCGGCAGCATTTTCGCCGCCAAGCCCGCTTCGCGCGGGTAAACCGGAGACACGTTGATGCGCACGCCGCGCACGCCCAGAGCGTCCAGGCGCTGAAGCTCGGAGTCGGGAACGTCTTCGCTGACATCGACGATTCCACGGCATTCGGCTCCGACCACACTCATCGCGTCGAGCATACAACGGTTGTCGCGTCCATACGCGCTCGGCTGCACAAACACATAACGCTCGATGCCGAGACGGCGCGCGAGCGCGAGATATTCGTCGAGCGGAGCAAGCGGCGGCGGGTAACGCAGATCAGAGCCGTACGGGTACTTCCCGGCTGGACCGAATACATGAAAATGGCAATCACAGCTTAAATCAGGGGCCTTGAAAACGGGGTCGCCCTCATCTCGTGCCGACACTCATTGCTCCTTTCAGGTGAATTGCGTTTGGCTGATCTGCACTCATTCCAGCCTGATTCCGGCATCGCGTGCGAGCTTGCTTTTCTTCTCGAATTCAGCCTTGATGGTCGCGTTGAACGCTTCCGGCGACGCACTGGCTTTCAACTCGACGCCGCGTTTCAGAAAACGATCATGCAAAGCCGGCAAGCGCACGACCTTCCCGACTTCTTCATTCAGACGCACGAGAATTTCGCGCGGAGTTCCCGCCGGTGCGACCAATCCATTGAAGGTAATATCTTCATAGCCGGGCGCTCCCGACTCATCGATCGTGGGCACCTGCGGAAAAAGTGGCGAGCGCGTGCGGCTCGTGACAGCGAGCGCGCGCAGCTTGCCGGCCTTGACATAAGGCTCCGAGGTGCTCACCTGATCGAACATCATCATCACCTGTCCGCCAATGACATCGACGATGGCCTGCGAATTGCCCTTGTAGGGCACGTGCAGCAACTTGATCCCGACCTGACGACCGAAGAGCTCCGTGGCCATGTGTCCGGTGCCGCCGGCGCCGGAGCTCGCATAGGAAATTTCGCCGGGACGCGCTTTAGCGAGCGCGATCAGCTGCTTCACCGACTGCACCGGAAACGCAGGGTTTACAACCAGCACCTGCGGGACGAGGCACGTCAACGTGACACCGGTGAAGTCCTTCAGCGGATCGTATCCCGGATTGGCTACGATCGAAGGCACCATTGCAAAAGTATTCGCAACGACGAGCAGCGTATAACCATCGGGCGCCGATTTGGCGGCAAACTGCGTACCGACCAGGCTGCTCGCTCCCGGCCGGTTCTCGACAATAACCTGCTGCCCGAAGTTTTCGGAGAGTTGCTGGGCGACCGAGCGCGCAACGAGATCGAGATTGCCGCCGGCAGCCACCGGCACGATAACGCGTATCGGCCGCGATGGATAAGGCTGCGCCGCCGCCACGCCTGCAAATCCAATCATGATCGCGAGCGCCGTCATCCAAAACGGATGTTTCATAAGCTTTCTTCCAGACCCGTCCGGCCGACATTCTGCGAGCGCGTGTACGGCAATTACTTTAGGCACGCAGCGCGTACGCCATGCTATTCGCCGCGCACGCGGTTGCAGCGATGTCATGACCGCCGCAAAGGCGGGTCACGTAGCAGTCGATGCAGGTTCGCGCAACAATGCGTTGAAAGATGGCCGGCTCACTTGGCAGCCTCCTTTGCCCTCTGTCCGCAAATCGAGCCGCAGCGGGTCATCGCATAACTGAAATGGTTAAAGCCTTTAACGTTGACCGTTCTGTCCCCATCACGAAAAATGAAAGGTATCTCTCCCTGATCGTTGTATTTGGAAAAAAGGTCAGCGGCGTTCATATTAGGTTCCAGGATGCTTTGCAGAAACCCGTCAATCACCTGTTCCGCTGCTTTGACGGCGTCCGTCAGCGTTTCATACTCGCCGATACGCCGCACGTCCCCCTTGCCCCCGGGAACCTTAGTCAAACCCTCAACATAATATGGCATTGCCGCTCCAGGCTGTGTAATCTGCAGGCGGTACGTTATCAGAAAACCGACTGCGTGGGAGGAGGCTAGGCGGTCGGTTACGACGAGCCAGGTTAACGGGCGCTTTTGCCCGACCTAAAAACTGATGCAGTTATATTTGTCACCATGGCTCGGCGCGCAGTACGTGTGCGTGTACGCCGGAGAATCCAGCGCAGGGGTGAACGTCTGCATCTGCTCCTGGGAGCGCAGCATGTAGCTCGTTCGGATGCATTCAGTCCAAGCCGGAGTCCATTCCTCAAATCCCCGACTCACGCACGACGGACTCAGACGCTCGACCCACATTTGGGCCTCGTCTTGAGAAGGCGCTGTCGCGCAACCCGCCAGCAAACCCAATAATGCGCTTGCCAATATCGTTCGCATGAAAATCCGCTCTACGTTTCGTGACTGCCTTCGTACCTGGAATGAATGATACTGCGATTAGGACGCGCCGAATGTTTTGATAAAATTCCACAGCCCCGAAGCGTCCCTTCCGACATTAATCTGCTCGCACTGCTATGTGCGGCTTTGCAGCGTGCGCGCCTGGGCCGGATGATTCAGGTGCGGCCCCGCCTGCATTTGCGCCAGGCCGCGCCTGCGCGCTTCTACCGCCCGCCGGAACGCTTCCTTTGCGCCATATTTTTTCACCGAAAAGGACTTGTGCCGGCACGGTCCACCGGGTGCGGGCGTCCAGTACGCGATCCAGAACCATTCCCGATAATGTTTGCCGAAACGGCGGCGCGGCTTCGGACTCTTGCATACGCCCGGCACGCCTGAACGGTTATTCCTGCGCCTGACGTTCGCATAGTCCCGGCGCGACAGGGGCGCGTGCTTCGCGATCACCTCGTCGCGGTAACCCTTCGCCGCTGCAAGCGCCGCGCGCTTGCCGCCGTAGACGCCATCGCTGAAATATTTCCTGTAAATGCGGCGCGCACGCGTGAGGGTCACGACCCACGCGTATGTGCGCGTGGCCTTGATATCCTTGCGGGTGATGCCGTAGAGTTTCATCGCGCGCAAAATATTGAAGTTGAATGGAACTTCGCTGGTCGCATCACTTTATTGGTTTGACGCCGATACCGCAGACCGCGCGCCTGCGCGGCCGGCCGCGTCAGCTTCAATCCACCTTGGCGCCGGAGACTTTTACGACTTGCGCCCACTTTGGCAGTTCTTCACGCAGCAGTTTGCTGAACGCCTCGGGCGAGTTGCCGATCGGCTCGAGACCCTGCCCGAGCAGCCGCTCCCTGATTTCGGCGTTGCCCAGACCTTTTACAATCGCCTGGTTCAGTTTGACGATCAACTCGCGCGGCGTTTTCGCGGGCGCAACCAGGCCGAACCAGGTGCTGACGTCGTAGCCGGGCAATACGGTTTCCCCGA
>DASYSI010000086.1:0-7472 GCA_036003485.1 Burkholderiales bacterium
AGGAAGGGGTGGGACCCTTCCTTTCCCACCTAGCCCCTTGTATATTCCCCACTTTAGAAAAAGCTCTGATTAAAGAGCATCAATCAGAGCTCCCCTAGGTTGACTTGGTTATGAGTTTGACGGCATCGGATAACGTTTCCACTATAGCATCAACATCGAGTTCGCGCACATCGGCGCCCTCGTTGTAACCATACGGCACGCAAAATACCGGGCAGCCCGCCGCGCGCGCAGCCTGAGCGTCGTTTAACGAGTCGCCGATCATCAGCATTTCGCGCGGCGCGATGCCGAAATGGCCGCAGGTATGCGTGAGCGGCAGCGGATCCGGTTTCTTGCGTGGCAGCGTATCGCCTGCGATCACGATCGAAAAATAATCAGCAAGCCGCATCTGCGCGAGCAACGGCAGCGTGAAACGCTCGGACTTGTTGGTGACGCAGGCGAGCGGGAAACCGGCATTTTTCAGCGCGTCGAGCCCTGCCCTTACGCCCGGATAAATCGTCGCGTGCCTGCCGTTGACGCTTTCATAGCAATCCAGATAGAGCGGCAACGCAAGTTCGAACAACGCTCTATCGGGCTCACCGCTCAACGCGCCGGCAAGCGAGCGCTCGACCAGATGCGGGATTCCCTTGCCGACAAAAGTGCGCACCCGCGCTTGATCGAGCGGTGCGCGCCCGAGCTTGGCTAGCATCAGATTGACCGCGACCGCAAGGTCCGTGACGGTATCGAGCAGCGTGCCGTCGAGGTCTATCATCACGGCTTTGACGGGCAGTGGAAAAATATGCTTCGGCATGAGCTCGCCGCAACCCGGCATCAGGATACGAAATAAAACGAATGAACTATTGCATGACCCGACTTGAAATCCGGCTAAACCTTCGCGAGCTCGCTGCGCATTTGCCCGATGATAGTCCCGTAGTCCTTGGCGCCAAAGATCGCAGAGCCGGCGACAAAGGTGTCGGCGCCTGCGCGCGCTATCTCGGCGATGTTGTCGGTCTTCACACCGCCGTCGACTTCGAGCCAGATCGGCTTGCCGGATCTGTCGATGCGCGCGCGCACCGTACGCAGCTTATCGAGCGCGGCGGAAATAAATTTCTGCCCGCCGAATCCCGGATTTACCGACATGATCAACACCAGATCGAGCTCGTCGAGCACATAATCGAGATAATCGAGCGGTGTCGCAGGATTGAAAGCGAGGCCTGCCTTGCAGCCGTGTTCCTTGATCAGGCCGATGGTGCGGTCGATGTGCTCGGTAGCCTCAGGGTGGAACGAGATCAAGTCGGCGCCTGCCTTGGCGAAATCGGGAACGATGCGATCGACCGGTTTGACCATAAGGTGCACGTCGATCGGAACGCGCGTGAGCGGCCGGATCGCAGCACAGATGAGCGGACCGACCGTCAGGTTCGGCACATAATGGTTGTCCATTACGTCGAAGTGGATCAAGTCTGCACCGGCCGCGACGACATTATTCACTTCCTCGCCCAGGCGCGCGAAGTCGGCGGACAGAATGCTGGCTGCAATGCGATGCATGTTGGTGAATCCGATTCGATGATCGCGGTCATTCTACCGTAACCGCCGCACCGCAGGATTTAAGCGCTGCTGGCATAGGCTCAAGTTGCCACACCGGGCAAAATAGTGTGCAATGGTCGTCTGCGCTGCACGCTGCGCGCCTTACGTTTCCCGATACCACTACCCGACTGCGCTGCTCATGGCCTCAGAAAAAAAATACCAGATCAGTGTAACGGCCCGCACCACTTACATCCCCGAGCAGTCGGATCCGGATAGCGGCCGATATGTCTTCGCCTACACCATTACCATCACGAATACCGGCAGCGTCGCCGCGCAGTTGATCAGCCGCCACTGGATCATCACCGACGCCAACAACAAGGTCCAGGAAGTGCGAGGCCTGGGTGTGATCGGCGAGCAACCATTGCTGAAAGCCGACGAGAGCTTTGAATATACGAGCGGCGCCGCGATCGCGACGCCGGTGGGCACCATGCGCGGCAGCTATCAGATGGTCGCCGAAGACGGCCTGCAGTTCGACGCCCCGATTCCCGAGTTCACCTTGTCGATGCCGAGGGTTTTGCACTAACCGACCTACATCGGCGGATCGCGGCGCGCGGGCGGTTTCGGTTTGCGCGGCCAAGTCCACCACACGATCAGCAGCAGGATCGCGAGTGCAACGCCCGCTTCGAGTAATAACCACGCCATAAGCTTTTTCTGCCCGACTTCTACTGATATATACTGCGGCGCATCGTGTTCCGCCTCGCAATGATACGCCGCTGCGCCGCATTGATCGCTTTGGCAGCGCTCGCCGCGTGCGAAACGCTGCTGCCGGCGAAGCCTCCCGCCGCACCGGTTCCGAAGCCAACGCCACCCGTCGCAGTACCGGCGCCAACGCCGGCGGTTGAAACACCGCCGGAGAAACCTCCGGCGCCCCTCAGCGCATTACGCGCGAGCAGCTGGGATGCCATCCCCGGCTGGCGCGACGACAATCCGCAACTCGCGTGGAGCGCATTCATCACGAGCTGCGGCGCGCTCAAGAATCAACCCGCGTGGCAATCGGTGTGCCGCGTCGCTGCCGCGCTGTCAGAGCCGTCGCGTGAAATGCTGCAGCAATTTTTCGAATCGAGCTTCACGCCTTATCAGGTCGTCAATCCCGACGGCAGCGACAGCGGCCTGATCACTGGCTACTACGAGCCTTTGCTCTACGGCAGCCGCACGCGCAGTCCGCGCTATCGCTATCCGGTATACGCGACTCCCGATGATCTGCTCGTTATCGACTTGGGCGAGCTCTACCCCGAACTGAAGAACATGCGGCTGCGCGGAAGGCTCGACGGACGACGCGTGGTCCCTTACTTCAGCCGCGCGCAAATTGAAAGCGGCGCGGCGCCGGTCGCAGGCAAGGAAATCGCATGGGTCGAGGATGCGGTCGAATTGTTCTTTCTGCAAATCCAGGGTTCGGGCCGCATCAAGCTCGACAGCGGCGAGACCATCAGGTTGGGCTACGCCGACCAGAACGGTCACCCATACCGCTCGCTCGGCAGGCTGCTGATCGACCGCGGCGAATTGCCGCTCGAAAAAACTTCGATGCAAGGCATCAAGGCGTGGGCGAAACAGCATCCTGAGAAGTTGCAGGAAGCGCTCAACACCAATTCGAGTTATGTATTCTTCCGCGAGATGCGCGCCGACTTGCCGGGACCGCTCGGCGCACTTGGGGTGCCGCTGACCGCGCGCCGCAGCATCGCGGTCGACGCGCGCTTCATTCCGCTTGGCGCGCCGGTATTCCTTGCCACTACTTTTCCGAATTCGCTCCAGTCACTCAACAGCCTGATGTTCGCTCAGGACACCGGAGGCGCGATTCGCGGCGCGGTGCGCGCCGACTTCTTCTGGGGTTTCGGCGATGAGGCTGGGGCGCTCGCGGGCCGCATGCGCCAAAGCGGAAAAATGTGGGTATTGCTTCCCAACGATTACCCGTTGCCGAATGGAAATTGACGCCGTGCGTCAGCGCACGGCGGCTTCGCTTTCATATCTGACATGCATCAGCACCCGGCTTTTCACTGGACGTCCCTGTTTCTGCGCTGGGGAAAAGCGCGTCGCGCGAAACACTGACAGCGCGGACTCCTCGAAATAACCCTCGGGGTGCGCTTCCACCACTGAAGCTTCGTTGACGACGCCGAATTCATCGATCAGCAACAGCATCAGCAGGCGGCCATCGATGCGTTCAGCCGCAGCGCCCTCAGGATAATCGAATTTGATCTCCGTAAGGGGCAGCGGATAAACGTCGAGCTGTTTCGCCGGGTAATACGTGGGATCGCGAATTAACGGCAGCTCGAAATGGATGGCGGACGAATACGTTGGCGGGTCAATGGGGTTTGGCTCCGGCCTGGTCTCGGCTTCAACCTGAGGTTGAGGCGCAAGCGGCTGTGACGCGACGGCCTTCGCAGGTGCAACCGCGGCCGTCTCTGCCGGAATCGGCAGCGCATCCGGCGGCGCGCGGCCATCAGCGGCGGGTTCAGGAGTAGCTCGCTCGAGACGCGCTTGGATCGCGGCGGCAACATTAGGCGCGCTCCCGGTCGGCCTGACCGACACGCACACCAACAGCACGAAGTGCAGCGCCAGCGACAGCGCGATGGCGACCATCAGGCGCAATCGGGCGCGCCTCGAGAATGGACCGAGGATTCCAGCGATTGCGGCAGTCATGGGTATCGGCCCGACCCGGTGCGCGCCTTACTGCAAACGGTAGGCTGGCACGGGCGTTACTTGATCTTGTTCGCGGCTGCCAGGCGCTGTTCGATCATTTCGCCCGGTATCGCCCCTGGGACGCGTTGACCATCGGAGAAGAACAGCGTCGGCGTGCCCGAGATGTTTTTCTGCTTGCCGAACGCAAGAATTTTGTCGATGGGTGTCGCGCAGGTCCCCGCCGCAGTCGGTGCGACGCCATTGACGAGCTGGTCATTCCACGCTTTAACCCGATCTTTCGAGCACCAGATCGATTTCGACTTCTCAACGGAATCCGGCCCCAGGACCGGGTACAGGAAGACATAGACCGTCAGATCATCGATCTTGGTAAGCTCCTGCTCGAATTTTTTACAGTAACCGCAATTCGGATCGCCAAAATAAGCGAGCTTGCGCGTGCCCTTGCCTTTGACTTTTTTGAATGCGAGATCGAGCGGCAGTTGGTCGAACTTGATCGCGGTGAGCACGGCCATGCGCTCTTCGGTCAGGTTGGTCTTTTTATCGATATCGATCATGCTGCCGTTGACGAAAAGAAACTCCACCTTTTCATCGGCATAAAGGAGCTGACCATTGGCGTAGATCTCGTAGATCCCGGCGAACGGTGTTTTGGTCACGGATTCAATCTGAAGCTGCGGATATTTTTTCTCAATCGTAGCCTTGACCGTCGCTTCGCTCGCACCGGCGGCGATACTGGTCAATCCGAAGAAGACGGCGGCAAATAATATGAGAGCTTTACGCATGATGGTCCTTAGCAAAGTGAGAAATGTGGGTTCGACACGCTATCCGACCGCGTGTTGCACCAGAAGGTTCTTGAGGGTGTGCTGTCGGTTGCTCATACGCAGACCGGCGTTGCGCAGCTTTGCCAGCCACGGCTTGTCGTTGTTGAACAATTTTTGCAGCGAGTCGGTGACCCATTCCAGAGCGGCAATATCTTCGCGCCGCGCACGCTCGAAGCGGCGTAACAGACGGTAGTCCCCGCAGTTGTTTTGCGGTGCGCGTTGCGCCAATACCCGCGCCAGCTCCCGCGCGTCGCGAAAACCGAGGTTCACGCCCTGCCCGGCGAGTGGATGGACATTATGCGCGGCGTCACCCACGAGGACAAGCCGCGGCAGCACCAGTTGCCGCACGCGCTGCAGTCGCAACGAAAATGCCGCGGCCGGCGTGATCAGGCGCAGATCGCCGAGCACCTCACGGCTGGATTGCGCAACGTGCGCTGCGAGCTCGTCCTGCGCGAACGTGAGCAGTTGCGCCGCATGATCCTCTGTCGTAGACCACACCATCGAAACGCGGTTTCCGGGCAATGGCAGCAACGCAAGCACGCCATCGCGCCGAAACCATTGGAATGCGAAGCCGCGATGGGGTTTGGCCGCGGTGAAATTTGCCACCACCGCGGTCTGGTGATAAGGGCGCGTGTCGACTTTCACTGCGGCCTGCGCGCGCACCCACGAGTCCACGCCATCTGCACCGACGATCAGCTGCGCGTTAAGCGTACGGCCGTCATTCAGTTCCAGCTGCGCCGCTGCGTCGGTCAACGTCAACGCCTTGCATGTCATCGGCATGATCACCTCGATGTCATGCTGTTGCAACGCCTGCGACAATGCATGCTGCAGCTCGCGGTTTTCGACGATAAATGCGAGCTCGCGCAAGCTCGAGTCGTACGCGCTGAATTCGATCTTTGACCGGTCGTCGTCACCGAATACGCACATCGTATCGATGAGCGCCACGCGCGCCGCATCGACATGGCGCCACGCGTCGCAGTTTTCAAGAAACGCCGCGCTGCCGGGGCTGATGGCGTAAACCCGGCTGTCCCAATCCGTGACGGCTGAGAGTGGCCGCGGCGGCTGGGCTTCGAGCACCGCAGTATTGATCCCGGCTGCCTTGAGCGCCAGCGCGAGGCTCGCGCCGACGAGTCCGCTACCGACGATGACGACGTCAAAATTCATGCCCTCTTTATACCCGAGTGCGAAAACCGCGAGTGTAATCGCGCAGCCGCGCTGCCGCAAAAACGACGCGCCGGGCGGTTCACGCGCGGCGACGAACGGAGCGCACGCGGCTAACTGTGCGCAATCTTGACAAATTCCGGGTCAAAACTTAGACTGCCGCGCCTTTGGTCGACAGGCGGCTCGCGCGATTGACCGCGCCGGCAATCGGAACGAAAATTCAGTCATTTGGTGATGTAGCTCAGTTGGTTAGAGCGTGGCACTCATAACGCCAAGGTCGGTGGTTCAATTCCACCCATCACCACCAATTCCGCTTTGTGTTTCTTCGCAGCAACAAAACGAACGGCAGTCGCGTACGTTAGGTATAATGCGCGCCCCGGGTCCCCTCGGCACAAGGCGATCCGCGCGGCGCCGGCCACGGCATCTCGGCTATAATTCAGAGTAATGATTCAAAAGGATTTCGAAACCATCTTGAAGCGATATCTGCCAACCACCTTACGCAACTGGCTGCTTTGTTTGACAGCCTCCAGCGTGTTGCTGGCGGCAGTCGCGTACGCCCAACTACGCACATTGCCCGACAGCGTCAAACAAGCGACCGTTGGCCAACAGCAGTATCCGCTCCCGTTCATAGATCTCGGCGGCAAGAGAGTCAAGCTCGCCCCGGGCGGGGTCATTTACGATCAGAGCAATCGCACCATCGTGCACAACGCTCTGCCAGCGGGCGCCGATATTGCCTATACCATCGACTTGAATGGCGACATCGCGCGCATTTATGTTCTGACGCCGTTCGAGAAAGCGCAACTCGACAATAAGCCATAGCCCACGTGGCACAAAAACTCTACATCAAGACCTTCGGCTGCCAGATGAACGAGTACGACTCGGGCAAGATGGCCGACGTGCTCAACGCAGTGCACGGCATGGTCCCGACCGATGCGCCTGACGATGCTGATGTGATTCTGTTCAACACCTGCTCGGTGCGCGAGAAGGCACAGGAAAAGGTGTTCTCCGACCTCGGCCGCGTGAAACACCTGAAGGCCAAGGGCGTGATGATCGGCGTGGGCGGCTGCGTGGCCAGCCAGGAAGGCGCCGCCATCATCGAACGCGCGCCGTACGTCGACGTGGTGTTCGGCCCGCAGACGCTGCACCGCCTGCCCGAGCTGCTCGCCCGGCGCGCCGGCGAACAGCGCGCGCAGGTCGACATCAGTTTCCCCGAGATCGAGAAGTTCGACCATCTGCCTGCGGTGCGGGTCGACGGCGCCAGCGCCTTCGTCTCGATCATGGAGGGCTGCTCGAAGTACTGCA
>DASYSI010000087.1:0-7107 GCA_036003485.1 Burkholderiales bacterium
GTCGAACAAATTCTTTACCGCAGGATTCATGCGCATCGCGGGCAGCTTGCGCGGCTGGCGCGAAAGTTGTTCACGCGCCTGGTCAAGGTGATTAAGGTAAAGATGGGTATCGCCGAACGTATGGACGAAATCGCCGAGCCCGAATCCGCAGACCTGGGCGATCATCATCGTCAGCAGCGCATAAGACGCGATATTGAACGGCACGCCGATGAAAATATCGGCGCTGCGCTGATAAAGCTGACATGAGAGTTTGCCGTCGGCAACGTAAAACTGGAAGAACGCATGGCACGGCATCAGCGCCATCCGGTCGAGGTCGCCGACATTCCACGCTGAAACAAGCATACGCCGCGAATCGGGATTGCTTTTGAGCTGTGCGAGCACCTGGTTGATCTGGTCGATGTGGCGGCCGTCCGCCGCGGGCCACGAGCGCCATTGATACCCATAAATGGGCCCGAGGTTGCCGCTCGCATCAGCCCAATCGTTCCAGATGCTGACTCCGTTATCCGTCAGGTATTTGATGTTGGTTTCGCCTTGCAGAAACCACAGCAGTTCATGGACGATCGATTTAAGGTGAACTTTCTTGGTAGTGAGTAGCGGAAAACCGGCATTGAGATCAAACCTCAGCTGCGCACCGAAGACGCTCAGCGTGCCGATGCCGGTGCGGTCATTCTTGCGCGCACCATGGCTTAAAACGTTTTGCATCAAGTCGAGATATTTGCGCATCGATGGGGAGCGGCGTTTAGCTTCGATTCTTGACAGCGATTCTAGTCGACACTCGTAGGGTAAGGCTTCTTCAGCATCCAGTTGACTATCGCGTCGACCGTTTCTGTCTCTTTGCCGAGATAGCCGTGCGCGCTGAAAGCTTCGCACGGATCGGATGTCGGCGATTTGCCGCCGCTGACGGTGATTAGCGGATACTGACGCGCTTCCGCGAGCCTGCGCGCTTCGTGGTAGGGCGTGAATTTGCAGCCATCCTCGGCGTGATGCACGAGCAGCACGGGCGCCTTGATCTTGGTGTAATCGAAACCGCTCAAACCCGGACCCGCGCGCGCTCCTATGAACAGCGATGAGGTCAGCACGACACCGGCGACGCTATCGCCGAGCGCGCGTGCCGCGGCTGCCGCGGAGACCGTGCCACGGCTGGTGCCGACCAGGAAAACCGGGAGTCCCGGGAAACGGCGCTTGATCTCCTCGCTCACGCGCGCGACGTCGAGCGCGTGCTTGTCGCCGAGACGGAACAAGTCGTCCATTCCGCGCGGTTGGTCCGAAGGTGCGTCCATGACGGCTGCGGCAACGCCGCGGTCGACAAATTGCTGCCGCGCGCGCACCAGAAAGTTGCCTTCGCCGAAGCGGATGCGGCCCTCTTCCGTGCGCAGACGAATCAGGCCCGGGCCGCCCGGAAAAAGGACCGCGACCGCCGCCGCTTTGCCATCCGCAGGAATCGTGAGCAGAAAAGATTGAGTTACACCATCACGCGTCGACACGGTGACAATTTCCTGCGCGCGGACCGCCGCAGCGATGGCGAGGAGCACGGACACAGCGAGTGTGATGATCGATGATCTCATCGGCGTTTCCGGAACCGAGTCAAAGAACGATTATAATTTGGCCGGACCTGCCATTCAAAGGAGTTTCATGCTCGCGAAGCTGCAACAACATGCGGGTGCGCCAATTAACGCGGTGTTGCGCAGGCATTCCCATATACTTTTTGTACTGCCGCAAGCCAGTCAGTTGGCGTCGACTTTGCCGGGGCGCAAGGTCGTGGAGGCGCTGCTGGTGCGGCGCCAGATGAAGGCCGGCGAGCTTGGCAAGACTGCGCTCGCAGGAAATTTCACGAATGGCGCTTTGGCGGCATGGGTGATGGCCGATGCCGCGAAGACGCCGTTCGAATCGCAATCGACGATCCGGAACGCGCTGCAAACTCTGCTCGCCGAAAATCCACAGAGCATTGCGATTGTAGTGCTTGGCGATGCTGCGCAACGGCGATACGCGGCCGAGATTGCGATTTACTGTGCATGGGTAAACGGCGCGGTGCTGCCGGAGCGCAAGAAGAAATCGGAGCGCAAGCCACTGAAGACCGTCGATTTGTACGGTTATCTCGACCCGCACGAATTCCCGGCGCAACGCGCGTGCGCGGAAGGCAATGTGCTTTGCCGCGAGCTGACGGTGCTGCCACCCAATGAGCTGACCCCCGGATCATATCGCAAGCACATCAAGCGTCTTGCGAAACAACATGGCTGGCAGCGCGAAGAGTACGATTTCGGGAAGCTCAGGAAAATGGGCGCTGGTGCGTTCTGCGCCGTGGCCCAGGGCAGCGCGACCGATGATGCCGCGATCGTGCATTTGAGCTACGCGCATGCGCAAGCGAAACAAAGGGTCGCGCTGGTAGGCAAAGGAATCTGCTTCGATACCGGCGGACATAATCTCAAGCCGGCACGTCATATGCACAGCATGCATGAGGACATGAATGGCTCGGCGGTCGCGCTCGGCATCCTGGTCGCGGCAACGCGTATGAATCTGCCGGTCAACATCGAGTGCTGGATGGCATTGGCCCAAAACCACATCAGTCCAACCGCGTATAAGCAGAACGACGTCGTCACTGCGCTCAACGGCACGACCATCGAAGTTATGCATACCGATGCCGAGGGCCGCATGGTGCTCGCCGATGCATTGACGCTGGCCGCGCGCGCCAAGCCGCGCCTGATCGTCGATTTCGCCACGCTGACCGGCAGCATGCACGCCGCACTCGGCGATCGTTACAGCGGCGTATTCGCGACCTCAGACGAGCTGGCGGCGCAAGCGGTGGCAGCGGGCCGGAGCTCAGGCGAACGCGTATGTGTGTTTCCGATGGACGCCGATTACGACAGCGCGCTCGACAGCAAGATCGCAGACGTCAAGCAGTGCACGCTCGAAGGCGAAGCCGATCACATACTCGCAACGCGGTTTCTCAAGCGCTTTGTCGGTAATACGCCTTGGATACACGTCGATCTGTCAGGCAGCAGCTGCAAAGGCGGCCTCGGCGCAGTCGCGTCCGATGTCACCGGTTTTGGCGTGGCATGGGGTGTCGCGTTACTCGCGGCCGGGCGCTGACGGCACTGGGTTTCGGCGTAAAAGCAACTAACAAGAATAGGCAAGGCGTTATCAGATTGTCAGTGTCGAATCGGTGATTGATTTTCTTTTCAGGCTGGATCCGGAAGCGCGTCGATTTGTTGTAGCACTCGACTGATCTACAAGCCTTGCCACTCGGGGAGCGCATGGGCAATTCGAACCAGATGTCGTTGTTACGCGAACGGCGCTTTTTGCCGTTCTTCTGTACGCAGTTTCTCGGTGCGTTTAACGATAACGTGTACAAGAACGCACTGGTCATCATGCTTGCGTTCCATGCAGCGAGTCTTACTACTCTGAGCGCCGGTACGTTGGTCAATCTTTGTGCCGGGCTGTTCATCCTGCCTTTCTTCCTGTTCTCGGCCACCGCCGGGCAGCTTGCCGACAAGTACGACAAGGCGCGCATCATCCGCTACGTCAAACTATTCGAGATCGGCATCATGGTAATCGGGGCGATTGGATTTACACACCAGAATCTGACGCTGCTAATCGGCGCGCTTTTTCTGATGGGACTGCACTCGACGATATTCGGGCCGGTCAAGTACTCATTCCTGCCGCAACACCTGAAGAATGATGAACTGGTTGGCGGCAACGGATTGGTGGAAATGGGAACTTTTCTGGCGATCCTGCTCGGCACCATTCTGGGCGGCGTGCTGATTGCGACGCAAAACAACCGCGAGTACGTGTCGATCGTGGTGATTGCAATCGCTGGCGCGGGTTATCTTGTCAGCCGGCTGATCCCGGGCGCGCCGCCCGCCGCTTCCGATCTCACTGTCAACTGGAACCCGGCAAGCGAGACCTGGGCCAATCTCAAGTTTACCCGGACCAACCGTACGGTTTTCCTGTCGGTACTTGGCATCTCCTGGTTCTGGTTCTATGGCGCGACCTTCCTGGCGCAGTTCCCGAGCTATAGCAAGGACGTGCTGGGTGGCGACGAGCAGGTCGTGACGTTGTTATTGACTACGTTCTCCATCGGTGTCGGAACCGGCTCGCTGCTTTGCGAGCGGCTGTCGGGGCGCAAGGTCGAAATCGGCCTGGTTCCGTTCGGATCGATCGGGCTCACGTTGTTCGCGCTCGACTTATATTTTGCCAGTCCCGCGGCTGGCACGGGTTACACGGTCGGCGCAGCCGAATTTCTCGGGCAGCTCCAGCACTGGCGCATCTTGCTCGATCTCGCGCTGATCGGAGTTTTTGGCGGTTTCTATATCGTGCCGTTATATGCGCTGATCCAAAGCCGCGGCGAGCGCAGCCATCAATCGCGCATCATTGCCGGCAACAACATTCTGAACGCTCTGTTCATGGTGGTGTCGGCGGGAATGGCGATCGGGCTGCTAAAAATCGGCTTCAGCATACCGCAGATTTTCTTGGCGACTGCGCTGCTGAATGCGGTAGTTGCGATCTACATATTCACACTGGTGCCGGAATTCCTGATGCGGTTCCTGGTGTGGCTGTTGATCCATTCGGTTTACCGTCTCGAAAAAAGCGGGCTCGAAAATATTCCGGCAAAGGGGTCGGCGGTATTGGTGTGCAACCACGTTAGTTTCGTCGATGCGTTGATCGTCGGCGGCGCATGCCCCAGGCCGATACGCTTTGTCATGGACCACAAAATATTCCGCGTGCCGCTGCTAAACTTCGTGTTCCGCACCAGCAAGACGATTCCAATTGCATCGGCGAAGGACAATCCGAAACAACTGCAGAGGGCCTACGATGAGATCGCCAACGCGTTGCGCAATGGTGACCTGGTCGGCATTTTTCCCGAAGGCCGCATTACCGACAACGGCGAGCTTTATCCATTCCGCTCCGGCATCAAACGTATTATCGGGCGCACGCCGGTCCAAGTGGTGCCGCTGGCGCTGCGCGGTCTGTGGGGAAGTTTTTTCAGCCGCAAGGATGGTCCGGCGATGTCGCGTCCGACGCGGATCGCGCCATTCTCTAAGATCGGTCTTGCGGTCGGGGAACCGGTGCCACCGGAGCGGGTGACACCGGAAGGATTACACCAGATGGTGCTCACGCTGCGCGGGGATTGGCGCTAGCACCAGCTTGCTGTTTAAGGTCACGGAGGATCGTTATGTGGGTTCTTGGCCTGTTGGCGGGACTCGTTGTCGGTGGCATGTTCGGCCATATGGAAGGTGCGGTTGCCGGCGCGATCCTCGGCGCGATCGCGGGGGCGGTCTACCGCGTTGCAAATCCGGTGCGAGCCGGCAACTCGGATCCGGACGGAGCGCGCCGGCTTGGTGAGATCGAGAACAAAGTTGATCACATCTACCGGTGCCTGGAAGATGTGAATAAACGACTGTCCGCAATCGAGCATACGCGCGCGCCGGATCAGATCAGTGACGTCTATGCCGCACCGAAGCCGGCAGCGGCAGACGCGGCAGAGCCGCTCGTTACGCCGCCGCTTGAGCCGCCACTACCGCCGGTCGCGGCTGCGATCATCGCGACGACCGCTAACGCGTTCAGTAGCGGTGCGCCTGCGATCGCCGAAGCAAGCCTGGACAGACAGAATGTTGCGCCAGGTCCAGCAGCGCCGGAAACCACTACGCCGCCTCCGACCGCCGTACCCGGCGAGGAAAAGCAATCCAATCCTGTCACGCGCTGGCTTTTCGGCGGCAATACATTGGTCCGAGTTGGAATGGTGGTGCTTTTTTTCGGCGTCGCTTTTCTACTCAAGTATGCCGCCGAGCGCGATCTGGTTCCGCTCGAGCTGCGGCTGGCGGCAGTCGCGGCCGGCGCGATCGCATTGCTCGTCGTGGGCTGGCGGCTTCGTGAGGCACGTTCCGGCTACGCACTGATACTGCAGGGTGGCGGCGTCGGCGTTCTTTATCTCACCGTATTTGCAGCGTTGCGGCTCTATCAACTGGTGCCGGCTGAATTCGCGTTTGCGGTGCTGGTCGGCATCGCGGCATGCTCCGCAGTGCTGGCCATATTGCAGGATTCGCGCGCTTTGGCGATCACCGGCGCCGCTGGCGGTTTCCTCGCGCCTATCCTGACTTCAACCGGCGGCGGCAATCACGTCGCGCTCTTCAGCTTCTACGCGGTGCTCGACGCCGGCATTCTCGCAATCGCTTATTACAAAGCATGGCGCGAGCTCAATCTGGTCGGTTTCGCATTTACCTTCGTGATCGGGCTCGTCTGGGGTATGAAGTACTACCGGCCCGAGCTGTTCGCCACGACCGAGCCGTTCCTGATTCTGTTTTTCTTGTTCTATGTCGCGATCGCGGTGCTGTTTGCGCTGCGGCAGTCGCCGCGGCTCGCTCATTACGTCGACGGTACGCTCATATTCGGCACGCCGCTGATAGCATTCGGCCTGCAGACGGCGCTCGTGCGCAATATGGAATTCGGCGCCGCGTGGAGCGCGTTTGCGCTGGCCGCATTCTACCTTCTGCTCGCGACCCTGTTGCTCGCTTGCAAGCAACAGACACTCAAGCTGCTCGTCGAGTCATTGCTCGCGTTGGGGATCGGATTTGCAACGCTGGCCGTCCCGCTTGCGTTCGATGGACGCTGGACGTCTGCAGTATGGGCGGTAGAGGGCGCAGCCATCGTGTGGACAGGAGTGCGGCAGAACCGCGTGCTCGCGCGGGTGTTCGGATTGCTGTTGCAGGCGGGCGCCGGAGTCGCGTTTATTCTCGATACGGGCGCAGACGCGGGTACGACGCCGGTTCTGAACAGCTTTTATCTCGGCTGCGTGATGATCAGTGTCGCGGGGTTATTTTGCAGCCGCTATCTGGAGCTGAATGCCGCACGGGTGAGCGAAAACGAGCATGTTGCAGCGCGCCTGCTTTTTATATGGGGTGTCGTGTGGTGGTTCGGAGCGGGATTCATGGAGATCTTTCGCCATGCGCCCAGCGCCTGGGGCCGGCATCCGCAGCTCTTGTTCTGCGCCGGCTCATGCGGCTTGTTCGGATTCCTGTGGCGGCGCTTTGGCTGGGAGACCGCGCGTTATATTGCGCTTGGCAGCGTGCCGCTTGCCGCTGTGCTGGAGGCTTGGATTGCGGCGGAGCCCGG
>DASYSI010000088.1:0-3438 GCA_036003485.1 Burkholderiales bacterium
ATCAACACCATCATCAAGAGTATCGCAGAGGCAGGGAAATTCGACCTGATTGTTCAGCAGGCGATATACAGCAGCACGCAGATCGATATCACGGATCAGGTGCTGAAGGAAATGGCCAAGCGCGCAGGCGCCGGGACGGCCCCCGCCAAGTAGCCGCCGCGCGCCGCAAGGCGTCGCGCCGTGTTGCACGCCGCACGTGATCGACCCTGAAGCTAATTACCGATAGCCAATGGCACTGTTCACGGCCGCCTGCGTACAGCTTAATTCGGGCAGCGATATGGATGTGAATTTGCGCGCGGCCGCTGAAGGCGTGCGCAACGCCGCGGCGCAGGGCGCGCAACTCATCATGCTTCCCGAATATGCTGCGCTGCTCGATGGCAGCGGCCGGGTCATGCGCGAGCACTCGTATCCTGAAGCCATCCATCCGGCGCTCGCGGCGTTTCAGACGCTGGCGCGGCAAACGCAGACGTGGCTGCTGGTAGGTTCGATCACGGTGAAGCTAGAGGACGAGCGCATGGCAAACCGCTCGTACCTGCTGTCATCCGGAGGCACTGTGGTCGCGCGCTATGACAAGATCCACATGTTCGACGTCACGCTGCCGAGCGGTAAAGTCATTCGCGAGTCGGGCGCCTATCGCCCCGGCGAGCATGCCGTCGTTGCAGCAACGCCATGGGGTCCGCTCGGCATGACCGTATGTTACGACCTGCGCTTCCCACAACTTTATCGTGCACTCGCAAGGGCGGGCGCAAAGTTTCTTGCGGTGCCGTCTTCATTCCAGCGCGAAACCGGTGTCGCACACTGGCATGCGCTGTTGCGATCGCGCGCGATTGAAAATTTGAGCTATGTCTTCGCGCCGGCGATGTGCGGCGAGCATCCCGGCAATCGCATGACATATGGCCATTCGCTGATTATCGATCCGTGGGGAAAGATACTCGCCGAGCTCGGCACTGAGCCCGGCGTCATCGTCGCCGCGATAGACCCTGACGAGGTCACGCGCATACGCAGCATGATGCCTTCGCTCGAGCACGACCGCGAGTTCGCGGCGCCGTAGCCGCTAAAGTCCGAACTTGCGCGGTCTGACTTGTGCGGCCGCATGCTATAATTTTCGCAGTCAAATCCTCAGGCGGCGTTCAAAATTCCTGGTGCCCGGTGCGCGATTCGTGGCGGCCCAAATTTCCGCGGCGCGAAGCTCGCTTACCGGAAAACGTTGGATGTTGAACCATGCATATCCTGCTGAGTAACGACGACGGCTATTTTGCTCCCGGCCTCGCGATTCTGGCCGAAACGCTTGGCTTATTCGCGCAGGTCACCGTGGTAGCGCCCGAGCGCGACCGCAGCGGCGCGAGCAATTCGCTCACGCTTGACCGTCCGCTCAGCGTGCGCCGCGCAGGCAATGGGTTTTTTTACGTCAACGGCACGCCCACCGACTGCGTGCACCTCGCGGTAACCGGTTTGCTCGACGCGCTGCCTGATATCGTAATTTCAGGGATCAATGACGGCGCTAACATGGGCGATGACACGATTTACTCCGGCACGGTGGCGGCAGCGACCGAAGGATTCCTGCTCGGCATCCCGTCGCTTGCGGTGTCGTTAGTCGCGCAGGGCGCGGATCATTTCGCGACCGCCGCGCGCGTAGCCGCGGACGTTGTGCAGCGCTTTGCGAAGAAGCCGCTCGGACAGCCGGCCTTGCTGAATATCAATGTTCCGGACGTGCCTTATGATGATCTGCATGGTGTGGAAGTAACGCGACTTGGCAGGCGCCACAAAGCGGAGCCGGTGGTGAAATCCACAACACCGCGCGGCGAGACGGTTTACTGGATTGGAGCGGCTGGCAGCGCGCAGGACGCAGGCGAGGGCACGGATTTTGATGCGGTTTCGCGCATGACGGTTTCGGTGACCCCGCTGCAGGTGGATCTGACCCGGTTCGCGCAGCTGCAGTCGCTTAAGGAATGGATCGCATGAGCTCGCGCCTGTCCGGCATTGGCATGACCTCGCAGCGTACGCGGATGCGCATGATCAAACGTTTACGCGAGCAGGGTATCGTTGACGAAGCCGTGCTCAACGTAATGAACGAGATTCCACGCCACATCTTCGTCGAGGAAGCATTGGCGAGTCGCGCGTATGAAGACTTCGCGTTGCCGCTCGGCTTCGGACAAACGATATCGCAGCCGTACATAGTCGCACGCATGACCGAGCTCCTCGTCGCCGGCAAGCCGCGCGGCAAGATTCTTGAGATCGGCACGGGTTGCGGCTACCAGACGGCGATACTCGCGCGGCTCGCAACCGAGGTTTATTCGGTCGAACGCTTGCTGCCGTTACTCGCCATGGCGCGCAAAAATCTGCGCGAGCTGCGTATCACCAACATTCGGCTCAAGCACGCCGACGGCCATATCGGCATACCCGAAGCCGCGCCGTTCGACTCGATACTGGTGACGGCCGCGGCGACGCATGTGCCCGACACACTCCAAAAGCAACTCGCGGTGGGCGGCAGAATGGTCGTGCCGATGGGAAGCAGCGAGCAATACTTGTGCGTGATAGAACGCACTGCGCGTGGTTTCGCGCAATCCAAACTAGACGCAGTCAAGT
The DNA here is from genome assembly GCA_036003485.1 of Burkholderiales bacterium. Taxonomy (GTDB): domain Bacteria; phylum Pseudomonadota; class Gammaproteobacteria; order Burkholderiales; family SG8-41; genus PALSA-1004. Next base: position 2,587 of record DASYSI010000088.1, read on the forward strand.
TCGTGCCGATGCTGTCGGGGCTCAACTGATGGCCCCACGAATTTCATTGGGCGCTCGCAGCTTTGCCGCGGCGGCCCTGGCATTGCTGTTGGGCGCCTACGGGTGCGGCTTGACACAGCGCCATGCACCGGTCACCGAGCGTACACCCTCCTCGGGGAAGCCCGCCGCCGCGCCCGTTGCTGCACCCGCCGCCGCACCTGCCGCGAAACCCTCGGTGGGGGAACTCGATACGCGTCCCGAGTATTACACGGTGAAGCCAAGTGACACGCTTTATACGATTGCACTCGATCACGGACTCGACTACAAGGAGCTCGCCGAATGGAACGGTCTCGAGAATCCTAATATGATCCGTGCGGGCCAGCAATTGCGTTTAACGCCGCCCGTATCAACCGTCGTCGCAACGCCGCTTAGGACCGCGCCAGCGGTCGAAGGCCGGCCCGTGACCGGCAGCACGCTGCCGCCCGCTGCTGGCGCTGCAGGCGATGCAGTCAAGTCGCAGCCGAAGGCGGTCAAGGTGCCGTATTCGGATCAGGCACTCGCGCAGTTGTCGGCGCCGCAGGCGAAGCCGGCGGCACCGGTGGTCGCGCCAATCGAGCCACGTCCTGTCGATAAGACTGCGGCGACCGAGGACGACGACGGGAAAGTCGATTGGGGCTGGCCTACGAACGGCAAACTACTCAGCACCTTTAACGAAACCACGAATTTGAAGGGCATTGGTATCGGCGGCAAGGCGGGACAAGCGGTCATCGCCAGTGCGCCCGGCAGGGTGCTGTATAGCGGTGAAGGCATCCGCGGATTCGGAAAGCTCGTGATCATAAAACACAATAAAGTCTTTTTGAGCGTCTATGCTCA
>DASYSI010000089.1:0-8424 GCA_036003485.1 Burkholderiales bacterium
TGGCGTCGGTCTCGATTGAATCGCCGAACTTCCAGACCCTGCCTTTCAATACGCGATCGAGATCAAAGCTCATCGAACACCTGTTTGGGGTTCGCAATCTTTCCCGCGACTGCCGCGGCTGTCACGGTGAGCGGACCGCCGAGATAAATGTCGGCTTTCTGGCTGCCCTTGCGGCCCTTGAAATTGCGCGTGGTGGCGGTAATGCAGACTTCGCCGTCCGATAAAAATCCCACTTTGGGCTGGCATATGCCGCACCCGGGCGTGATCACCTGCGCTCCCGCCTCGACCAGCGGCTCGATCAGGCCGGCTTTGAGGCACTGCAGATAGACCTGCTGCGATGCCGGCGAAATCAGAAAGCGCACGCCTTTCGCCACTTTGCGCCCCTTGAGCATGCGCGCAGCGATCTCGATGTCCTCGTAACGGCCGTTGGCGCACGAGCCGATCTGCGCTTGGTCGATGCGCGTTCCCGCCACGTCGTCGACCGGACACACGTTGCCGAACTGGTGCGGCCTGGCGACGACAAACGGCATTTCATCCACATTCAGCCGGATTTCTTTTTCGTAAAGCGCATCGGCGTCGGCTGCAATCGGTGTGTACGGTTTATCAGTCCGTTGCTTCAGGAATTCGCGCGTGCGCTCATCAAACGGAAATAGCGCGAACTTGGCGCCGACCTCGACTCCGTGCGCGGACAGGCACATCCGGCTGTCAATGCTCAATTCCGGCACGAGCGATCCCGCGTACTCGATCGACATGCTGCCGGCAAAATCGTCGCCATACTTGCCGGCCAGATACAGAATGATGTCCTTGGCGATCGGGTAGTTGGGCTGGCGCCCATCGAGGATCACTTTGACGCTCTGCGGTACCTGAAACCAGAGTTCACCAAACAGCAGCACGAACATCATGTCGGCGCGCGTAATGCCCGCGCCGCCCGCATTGAGCGCGCCATAGCTGATCGTATGCGAGTCGTTGCCGACGACGAGCTCGCCCGGCCGCATCAAACCGTAATCGGCCATCATCTGATGCGAGATGCCTGGTTCGGCATCGTGAAAGCACTGGATGCCGAGGCGCTCGACCTCCCTGCGCATCAGCGCGTTCTTGTCCGCCTGCGCCTGGCTCAATGTCGGCTGATGGTGGTCGAGCAGCACGAACACGCGGTCCGGATCCCACACCCGCGGCAAGCCGTCTTTGAAGCCCGCCTGGAGCGCCAGATCATGCATCGGCTCAGCCGCATGATAGTGACACATCGCGCCGTCGATTCTGGCCTCGATGATGTCCCCCGCGCATGCCGGCGCGCCCGCGAGATTGTGTCGCGAGAGCAGTTTTTCGGCCATCGTTTGTGCCATCGAGATCCTTCAGCGTTCGTGCAGGCGGATGCGCTTACGCGCTCACCGCTCGTATTTATCGAGCATGGCCGCGGAAAAATAACGCCGCTCGAGCTCTTGTTGTTTGACAAGTCCCTCGCCGTCGGCGCCGACTTCAGGCACGGGATACGGACGGTCCTTGCGCTGCGCCATGAAATCTTCCCACGCCGTGACGCCGCGCGCTTGAAAGTCCTGCATGAAATCCCATAATGCGGCCCACACAACATGATGGGTAAAACCCGGATACCAGGCGATGGTCACGCCAAGTGCCAGGTGTTCGTCGAGACCGAGATAGCGCGGCATCTTTCCTTTCATGAACGAAAAGGGTCCCGCTACCGCCGCGCGCGCGAGCTTGATTTCGTCGATCGAATGCGGCGACTCGAGCTGCACCCAGTCCACCTTCGCGTCTTCCTTGTACGCCTTGAGCCGCGCGATGCAATCAACGAGACTGCTGTTCGCGGCGTCGCGCGCATAGCACTGCGCCATGATCACGAAATTGGGATCGAGCTCATTTTTCATTTCGACCGCCGCGCGATAGCGCGCGATTGCGTGCTCTATCGGCACGACTTCCATACCCGCGCTCTGGGTCTTGCGCTTGCCCTCGAGCGGCTGGTCGTCGATGCGTATGCCGGCAAGCCCCGCGTGAATGCATTCGCGCACGAGGCGCCGCACCGCCATGATGCCGCCGTGCCCGGTGTCGCCGTCCATCATCACCGGATAACTCACGCTCTGTGCGATCCAACCCGCAACCTGCACGCATTCCATCATCGTGATCGTTCCCACGTCGGCAAGCCCGGTGTAGGCGCCGACCACTCCGCCGGTTCCGACGAAACCGGCTTCGCACCCGGCGCGCTCCATCACGCGCGCGAGCGCTGCGCTCGGCGGATGCAGAACCGCAAGCACTTTGTCTGTGCGGTGTATGAGCTTTTGCAGCAGCGCGGATTTGGCGCTCGAGACGAGGTGGGTCACTTTGCTCACTCTGGCATTTTTGATCGGAGGTGCGCATCCACGTGTATACACCAGTATATTTGAATGCGACCGTGGGGGAAACCCGAGCACGGTGCGCGCCGCCCCGTTCGATCTCTATTCACGTGTCCTCGATGATGCGAGAAACCGATCGACAATCGCGAGCATTTCGCGGGGATTCTCGTCACTTGGATAGTGGCCGAGTCCCGGCAGGCTAACGATTTCGACCTGCGCGAGTGCCCGTCTTAGCTGCTCTTGAGTCTCGGGCGGGACAATGGTACTCGCGCCTCCCAGAATAAAAATGATCGGCGCCTTGATCTCGCGCACAAACCGCCATATTTCGGTCGGCACGAATCCGTTCAGAATAGCCGGATCGCGTTTCCACACAACGCGGCCATCGGTGCGCGCTTTCGACCCCGATTGAGCGTACGCCCGTAGCAGCGGCTCGCCGGTGCGCGGATAGTCGTGCTTGAGCTGCGTCAGCAGTTCGTCGACGCTAGCCCAGCCCTGGTCCTCGCGACTCATTCGACTCGCGCGGCGATTGGAGATTTCGCGCGGGCGCTCCGGGCCCACGTCTTCAACGATAACGGCCGAGACCAGATCCGGATGAGATCCGGCGAACACCTGCGCGACACGGCCGCCGGTTGAGTTTCCCCAGAAGACCATCTCGTGCAACTTAAGCTCCTCGACGAGGCCTTCGACGTCCCTCAAATAATCTTCGACGAGATAGGCACCCTGCGGATCCCAATCCGAATCGCCATGCCCGCGCATGTCGACGGCAATGACGTGATAGCTCGCGCTGAAATGCGGCGCGAGGTGGTCAAAGGTATGCGCAACGCGGCCGATGCCGTGAAGCAGAATCAGCGGCGGCTTCCCGTTCGAGCCCCAGTCAAGATAGTGTATGCGCAGGCCATTGACTGTGACAAAACAATCGCTGGGCGCGGCGTGCGCGTCGGGAGAAATCGCGGGTGCGACCATCAGAACCTCTCTTAAAGCCAATTCAATCAATGCCGGCCCGTCATCGATCCTGAGCTCGGCAAAAGTTTGGTCTTGCTCGATGTGGCCCAAATCCTACAAAAAAACGAGGCGGATTCCGACAGCGCCCGGGTGGACGCTGCAGCAGTATGATACGGCCATCAAACGATCAGGAGTTCCGGATGAAAAGAAATCGCCACCCGACTTCGCTTCCGCACGGACAAAAGCCGAGCGGGCTTGAACGTGTCGATCCGCCAGTTGAGCTGCCCAGCGCGGAGGATTTTGTTTGCAGCGATGAGGAAGTGCGCGAAGCGTGCGAGGCGCTCTGCGGCGACGAAGATACGGAAAGCACGTCCTAAACCGTATGTAAAAGCCGGTCCGCCCGCTCGCGTTAGGCGAATCGAATCCGTATTCGGCGAGCGGCGCGATGAGAAAGCGCCGCTCGCCACGGTTCAACGGTCCCTTGCTGCGTCCTTTACCGCCTGCCTGCCATCGCCAAAGCTCTTTTGGGCTTTTCCGGCGGCCTGTTTAGCAAAGCCCTTTGCCTGCTGTCTCTTGCTGCCGACGAGCTTGCCTGCACCTTCCTGAATTTTTCCCGCGACGTCTTTGGCGGTACCTTTGACCTGGTCTTTGTTCATTTCAGTTACTCCTTGTGGGTGATTAATACCTGATACGCGACGCGACGGTGCGGCGTCAACGCATTACGATTGCTTCTCCAGCAATTCAAGTTTGACCGCACGCGCGTGAAAAACGAGTCGCTTGCGTCTCATTACCGGGTAGGAAACGGATTACGCGAACGTGCGGCAAGCGGGACGCGCAATCGCCGGATGCTAGAATTATCTGCGTTGCGCCCGCGTGCATTTTCCAGCACAGGCGGGTTCGCACGCCAGGATCATCATATGAAGACGGTCGCACTACCCTCGGGCGAGCACGTGCCGTCTTTCGGCCAGGGCACCTGGTACCTGGGCGAACAACGCGCAGTGCGCGCGCAGGAAATCGCAATGCTCAGGATGGGTCTCGACCTGGGCCTCACGCTGATCGATACCGCCGAGATGTATGGCGAAGGCCGCGCCGAGCAGCTCGTCGGCGAAGCGATCGCAGGACGGCGCGACGAAGTCTTTCTCGTGAGCAAGGTTCTGCCGCACCATGCGACGCGGCGCGGGACCGTCGCCGCGTGCGAGAACAGCCTGAAGCGTCTCAAGACCGACCGCATCGACCTTTATCTTTTGCACTGGCGCGGCAACGTGGCGCTTGCCGAAACGCTGGAAGCGCTGATGTCGCTGCAAAATGCGGGCAAGATCCGCCATTACGGCGTCAGCAATCTCGATCTCGCCGACATGCAGGAGTTATGGCCGCTCGCCGGGGGCACGTCTGTCGCAAGCAATCAACTTCTCTACAACCTGGCGCGCCGCGGCATCGAATGGGATCTGCTGCCGTGGCTGCGCAAACATCGCATTCCGGTCATCGCCTACTCGCCGCTCGAGCAGGCGCGGCTCACCGATAACGCCGCCTTGGCTCACTTTACCAAACGCTACGGCATGACTGCGGCGCAGGCCGCGCTCGCGTGGCTGCTCGCCAACGACGACATCATCGTCATTCCGAAATGCAGCAACCGCGAACGACTCGAAGAAAATTTCGGCGCCCTCGCCCAGCGCCTGACCGCGGCCCAGCTTGCTGAACTCGACCGCCTGTTCCCGCCGCCGACCGGCCCGCGTGCGCTCGAAATGCTTTAACCGGCTACGATGCCCTTGCCGACGGCACTGGGACGTGCAGCCTAATTGACTGCGAAGCAATAGAACAAACCCGCGCCACCCGTGCCTTTTAGCGCGTCCTGGCTGCAGCCTCCACGCGACGCATGCGACGAGTTCCATGACTTGGCGTAATAATCCTCGGACAATCCCTGGCGATCGCTGTGGCCCATTTGCACTGCGCCGTCCGTTCCGCTTTTCGTCCAGTTGCCGCAGGTCATGTCTTTATCCGGTGGAAATGCGAGCCCATTGGTTTGCGAACCGGTCAGGATGTCGTGCATATTGGGCGTATCGCCGCGGCCGTTGACGACCGTGCCTTTTTCGGTCAGGTTGGTCTGCTTGGTGAGGTTGTTGTTGCCGTGCAGATTCTCGACGTCGGTCGCGACCACCACCCCTTTGGCATTCTGCCACGGTCCGCGGCCAATGCGATCGATCGCGTTGACGGCCGGCGCGCCGCCTGCGGCGCTATTGCTCAGGTAAGCGTGCCACGTGCGCTTGCCGGCGCCCGCCGCGTTAGCGAGCGTTTGGCAATGCCGATCCGCGCCCGCAAGTCCTCCCAGATCCGCCCCTTTTCCGCTGCCGACGCTGGTCACGAAAAAAGTCATCGCGCTTTGCGGATTTTGCTCTGACACGCACGCGCTCAAGCCGACGGTCATCACAGCAAACGATGCAATTACGGGCACTTTTATTTTTCTGTTCATTTTGTCCTCCGTGGTTGTGGAAAGGCGAAATGCGACCGTAGCATACTGTTGCAGGGGGTTCAAACGCGGCATGCATCCAGGACGATCACGTTCATGCATTCTTAGCCTTCAACGACGTGCGCGCTTTTCCTCCGCGAAAACCTCCTGCGCTACGCGCACGGCGTCACGCATGACGGGCACCCCGGCATAGATCGCGCATTGCAGCAGAACCTCCCGGATCTCGGCCTTGGTGCAGCCATTATTGATGGCGCCTCGGATGTGGGTCTTGATCTCCTGGCGGGCGCACTTCATGGCGACGAGAAGCGCGACATTGATCAGGCTGCGTGTCTTGCGCGGAAACCCCTTGCGCGACCACAGCTCGCCCCACACGTAGCGGGTCGTAAACACCCGCAGTGGCATTGAAAAATCGTCTTCCTCGTTCGCGATGGCTTGCTGGCGTTCCTTGCCCAATACTTCCAGCCGGGTCTTCATGCCCCTGCGGTATAGCGCGTCTTTCATTGCCGTTTCTCCCGTGATGAGATGACCAAAAGATTGCGATTCAAAAATAGCGTCTCAGCGACGCCGCCCTTAAGCTAATATTCCTGCGTCGCCGTGTTTCCAAGCGCAAAATAAAATATCATGCGCGCCGGCCCCCGTACATCCGGCGTTCTATCACGAACCTGAACCACGAAACGGAGAAGTTGTCAGCCATGTTGAGTCGGTGCAGTGCGGCCCTGGCGCTCTCTTGCACCGTCCTGCCCGCAGGCGTGGCGGTTGCTGCCGCTCAGGAGTATCCGGTCAAACCCATCCGCATGATAGTCGGCTTCGTGCCCGGCGGCGGCACCGACATTGTTGCGCGCATCATCGCGCCCAAATTGAGCGAGGCCTGGAGCGAGCAGGTGGTAATCGACAACCGCGCCGGTGCAACCGGAACGATCGCCGCGGGTCTGGTTGCGCACGCCACGCCCGACGGTTACACGCTACTCATGGGGCATGCCAGCTCCAACACGATCGCGCCCAACCTGTACGCCAAGGTGCCCTTCGACGCGTACCACGATTTTGCGCCCGTCACGCTGGCCGGCTCGGTGCCGCATCTCATATCCGTGCACCCGTCGGTTGCGGCGCGCACTATTCAGGAGTTGATTGCGCTTGCAAAAGCGGACCCCGGGAAACTCACGACACCCTCGTCCGGCTACGGCAGCATGTCTCATATCGCGGGCGAAATTTTCAAGCTGATGGCGAACATCAATCTGACGCACGTGCCGTACAAAGGCGCGGGCCAGTCGGTGCAGGAACTGATTGCGGGACAAGTGAAGGTCAGCTTCGATACCACGCCGGCCGTTATGAATTTCGTGAAAGCGGGCAAGCTGCGTCCGCTCGCGGTGGCTGCTTCCAGACGGCTCGCCTCGCTGTCCGAAGTTCCTACCGTATCCGAAGCGGGCGTGCCTGGCTATACGATATCGAGCTGGTATGGCGTATTTGCGCCTGCCGGCACGCCGGCCGCGATCGTGCGCAAAATTCACGCCGCAGTGAATCGCGCGCAGAACCTGCCCGATGTAAAAGAACGCATGGATATCCTGGGCGCCGACGAGATGCGCACGGCGAGTCCGGAGGCGTTCGCCGCGATGGTGAAGTCGGAACTCGCGCGTTACGCCAAAGTCATCAAAGCCACCGGCATACACATCGACTGAATAGATGGGTCGTTTACTTCGCGGCCAATATCTCCTGGATGCCGCGTAGCGCGATCCAGTACCCGAAAATCCCGAGCCCGGTCACGACACCGCGACAGACGCGTGCGATTTCCGACTCTCTGCCGCGCCGCGCCGGATTCGAGATGTGCAGCTCGATGGTCGGAAAACGCACCTGGGAAATAGCGGCCGTCAACGCGGGATAGCCGGTGGTGTAACCCGCGGGATTGATGATGGCTGCATCGAATCCGCTGTCGTGAGCCGCGTAGAATTTGTTAATGACCTCGCCCTCGACGTTCGAGTGAAAAATCTCGATCTCGACTCCCAACTCGGATGCGTACTTGCGGATATGCTCGTCGTACTGCGGCAGAGTCATCGGGCCGAAGATCTCGAGCTGCGACTTTCCACGCATGTTCATTCCGGCGCCGTGGACGATCAGGACTTTTGGCATTTTATTTTCCCGTTTTTTAGCGATGCTGATTATTTTTCACGCGGATCGGGTTTCTCGAGCGGCGTGTTCCCGGTCGGGCCGATCGCGTAGAAATACAGCGCGGCACCTTCTTTGGTCAGGCCGAAGTGCGCGGTATCGGCCGGCTCGGTGAAAAAGGTTCCCGCCGGATGGGCATGGAGTTTCTTCTCGTCGAACTTGTCGCCGTAACCGATATAGTGAACGCCAGAAACAACCATGCCGTAGCGGTCCTCGCGGTGCTTGTGCGCAAGCGCCTTGCTGTTGGGAGGCCATTTGACCAGGTACAGGTACGGCCCCGGTTTGCTCGGATGCCCGAGCAGATAAGCCTGGTCGCGATCCGACTCTGTTTTCACCCACTTCATGTCCGCGGGCAGGATCAAGGTAACACCCTTGGGCAGATCTTCAGCCGCCGCAACGATGCTTGCAGTGAAAACCAGCACAATTGCCGATACGAGCTTGATGCGTTTCATGACCCTTCCCTTGTTGTGCGAGTAATGGAGCGCGGCACTACGCCAATGACATTCTAGTCCGGCAGGC
>DASYSI010000090.1:0-1590 GCA_036003485.1 Burkholderiales bacterium
ACATGCGTTCGCGTACCTCGGGCAAGCGCAGGATTTTCACGATCTCGCCATTGAGCCTCGCTACAATTTCTTTCGGCGTGCCGGCCGGCGCGAGAATTCCGAACCACTGTAGCGCCTCGAAACCGGGCAATCCCGACTCGGCCACGGTAGGTATGTCGGGGACGATCGGCGAGCGCTTCGGATTTGTCACTGCGAGCGCATTGAGTCTTCCCGATTTCACGTAAGGCAGAAACGACACCGCCGTTCCAAACATGAGGCTCACCTGACCGCTTACCAGATCGGTAAGCGCCGGCGTGTCGCCCTTGTAAGGTATGTGCAGCATCTGAATGCCGCCTAAAGATTTGAACTGCTCACCGACCAGGTGCGAGATGCCGCCATTGCCTGACGACGCAAAGCTCAGCGCATTGGGCTGCCGTTTCGCGAGCGCGATCAGCTCGCGCACGTTTCTTGCCGGCACCGACGGATGGACCGCAAGCAATATTGTCGCGTTGGCGAGCAGCGTCACAGGTGCAAAATCGCGCACCGGGTCGTATCCGAGTTTGCTGTACAGGCTGGGTGCGATGGCATGCGTGCTGCTGGTGGCGACCACAATGGTATAACCGTCAGGCGCAGATTTCGCCACAACGTCCGAGCCGATGGTGCCGCCCGCGCCGCCGCGGTTGTCGACGATGACCTGGTGGCCCCATGCTTCAGTGAGCTTCTGCGCGACGATACGACCCACGATGTCGGTGGCGCCTCCGGCGGGAAATGGCACCACCATGCGGACCGGCTTGACCGGATATCCCTGCGCAACTGCAAAACCCGCTGCAACGGCGAACAGCGGCGCTGCGAGGCAAGAGCGGGCATGCGCAGAGCAGATCTTCATTTTTTTCCGGGAGACGCGGTCAATTCTCGCCATCATACAGCCGCCCGCGTAGTTCGGAAAATTGTTGGATCGATGGATGGTAAAGTAGCCGCAGAAACAAAATACCGAGCTGCCACATTTTTCGGGCCAGGATTAGCATCGGAGCTCACATGAAACGCAAAATTTGCATTGGTATTCTGACCGCGAGCGCGTTTCTGGCGCTGCTGAACGCGTCGGCGCTCGCACAGACCGCGTATCCCATCAAGCCGATCCGCATGATCGTGCCTTTCTCGCCCGGCGGCACTTCCGACACGCTCGCGCGCATCCTCGGCCAGAAGATGACCGAGGCGTGGGGACAACAGGTGGTGGTGGACTCGCGTCCCGGCGCGAGCGGAATCATTGGTACTGAGATTGCGATGCACGCAGCACCCGACGGCTATACGCTGATGCACGGCAATATGAGCCAGTTCGCGATCAACCCGAGCCTCTACGCCAAGCTGCCTTACGAAACGCTGCGCGACTTCGCGCCGTTGAGCTTGATCGCGACCGCGCCGCAACTGCTCGTCGTCAATCCTGGCGTGCCCGCGAAATCGGTCAAAGAGCTGATCGAGCTCGCGCGCGCGAAACCCGGCACGCTCAACTTCGGCTCCGGCGGAGTTGGCACGCTCGCCTATGTCGGCGGCGAGATGTTCAAATCGGCGACCGGAGTCAACATGGTGCATATCTCTTACAAAGGCACCGTGCTC